>CAUAJB010000004.1 GCA_958429225.1 uncultured Collinsella sp. | reverse complement strand
ACGCTCAACGATCGCCTGTCGGCATCGTTTAAGCAGGTGAGCGACCAGCTCGAGGCCGTGTACAAGGGCCTGGGCGATATGCAATCTATCGCCACCGGCGTAGGCGACCTCAAGCGTGTGCTGGGCAATGTAAAAGCGCGCGGCATTTTGGGCGAGGTACAGCTGGGTGCGATCCTGACGGACATCCTCACACCCGACCAGTATCTGGAAAACGTTGCCACCAGGCCCGGTGCCTCGGAGCGCGTTGAGTTTGCCGTCAAGCTGCCGGTAGACGAGGGCGATCCCGTGCTGCTGCCGATCGACTCCAAATTCCCGGGCGACGCGTACGAGCATCTGCTCGACGCCCAGGAGTCGGGCGATGCGGAGGCCGTTGCCGCAGCGCGCAAGACGCTCGATATGATGGTGAAACGCGAGGCAAAGGACATCTGCGAAAAGTACCTGAGTGTGCCGGCAACGACCAACTTTGGCATCATGTTCGTGCCGTTTGAGGGGCTGTACGCCGAGGTCGTCAGCCGACCCGGGCTCATCGAAACCCTGGGCCGCGACTATCATGTCAACGTTGCCGGTCCCAGCACTATGGCCGCAATTCTCAACAGCCTGCAGATGAGCTACCAGACGTTTAGGCTGCAAAAACGTACCGACGACGTACTGCGCGTGCTCTCCGCCGTCAAGGCCGAGCTGCCGCGCTATCAAAAGGCGCTGCGCCGCGCCCAGCAGCAGATCGAGACCGCGGGCAAAACGGTCGAGGGCATCATTACCACGCGCACCAACGTAATGGAGCGCAAGCTCAAGGACATCGACGCACTGGAAGACGCCGACCAAGTCGATGAGATCTTGGGACTCACGCCCGCGGGCCTTCCCACAGACCAAGAAGACGAGGACTAATTGCAACAAGACGGCGGGGCACCGGTGCAAACGCGGGCGCCCTACCGCTTTTCGTATCGCACTTGTCTGGAGCGTGCTCCAATGTGCAACAATGGCGTTTCGCCCAATCAGATGCGAAAGGAAGCCCATGTCTCAGAGAAGCACCAGCCCGCTCAGCCGCTCCACCGTGCGTCGCACGCTGCAGCGGTTTTGGGGCGTCACGCGCACGCAGTCGCTGATTGTCTTTCTCTCGGTGTTCTCGTCGGCGGGCTACATCTTTTTGCTGACGTTTGCCAATACCTATGTGATGGCCCTCATTGTCGACCGCGTTCAAGCCGGTCCCGTGGCGGGTGACCAGGTGTTTGAGGTCTTCGGCCCCTATATCCTGGCGCTCGTACTCGTTAACCTGGTGGGTCAGATCCTCTCCAAGTTGCAGGACTACACCGTCTACAAGCTCGAGATCGCGGGCAACTATCACCTGGCGCGCCTATGCTTCGACACGCTCTCCAACCAATCCATGACATTCCATACCAGCCGCTTTGGCGGATCGCTCGTGAGTCAGACGAGTCGTTTTATGAGCGGCTATACGGGGCTGGTGGACGTGACGGTGTATTCGCTCATCCCCACCATCACCTCGGTCATCTGCACCGTGGCCGCACTCGCCCCGGTGGTGCCGACGTTTACCGTGATCCTGGTGGGCATCATGGTCGTCTACATCGCGTTTGTCTGGCTTATGTACAAGCGCATCATGCCGCTTTCGGCCGCGACGTCTGCCGCGCAGAACAAACTGTCGGGCGTGCTGTCCGACGCGGTCACGAACATCTTGGCCGTCAAGACCTGCGGGCGCGAGGACTTTGAACGCGATCTGTTCGACGCCGCCGATCGTGCCGCGCGCGACGCCGAGACGGTCTCGATGCACGCCATGATGCAGCGCAACTTTACGACATCGGGCCTTATCGTCATCACCATGGCCGTGGTGAGTGTGTTCGTGGCGGGCGGCAACGCGTGGTTTGGCATCTCGGCCGGCTCGCTCGTCATGATCTTTACCTACACCTATAACCTCACCATGCGCCTGAACTACGTAAGCTCCATGATGCAGCGCATCAACCGCGCTTTGGGCGATGCGGCCGAGATGACGCGCGTGCTGGACGAGCCACGTTTGGTGGCAGACGACCCGGACGCCCCTGAGCTCAAAGTGACCGAGGGCGCGATTGATTTTGAGCACCTGAGCTTTGCGTACCGTGACGCTGCGGCGGGCGAGACCGTGTTCGATGACCTGACACTTCATGTGGCGGCGGGCCAGCGCGTGGGCCTGGTGGGCAAATCGGGCTCGGGTAAGACGACGCTCACCAAGTTGTTGTTGCGCCTGGACGATGTACAGGGCGGCCGCGTGCTCGTGGACGGCCAGGACGTCTCGCGCTGCGCGCAGCAGAGCCTGCGCCGCCAGGTTGCCTACGTGCCGCAGGAGGCGCTGCTGTTCCATCGCTCCATTCGCGAGAATATCGCCTACGGACGCCCCGACGCCACCGACGAGCAGATCCGCGAGGCGGCTCGCTTGGCTAATGCGACCGAGTTTATCGACCGCCTGCCCCGTGGCTTTGACACCATGGTGGGCGAGCGCGGCGTTAAGCTTTCGGGCGGCCAACGCCAGCGCGTGGCCATCGCCCGCGCTATCCTGACCGACGCGCCGATTCTGGTGCTCGACGAGGCGACGTCTGCCCTGGACAGCGAGTCCGAGGCGCTGGTGCAGGAGGCGCTCGAGAACCTGATGCGCGGGCGCACCTCCATCGTGGTGGCACATCGCCTGTCCACCGTGGCGGCGCTCGACCGCATCGTGGTGCTGGCGGACGGCGAGATTGTCGAGGACGGTACGCATGCGCAGCTTGTCGAGGCGGGCGGCGAGTATGCGAGCCTGTGGGGCCGTCAGACCGGCGCATTTTTGGAGGCGTAAAGACCCCATACGTGGGACAATCGTGCCCATAGATTTGTTATGCCGCTGAGCCGAGGAGTCGTTATGCCACGCGAGACCAATGCCGCCAAACGCGAGCGCGCCGTTGAGGTGTGCGAGCGCCTCAACCGTCGCTATGGCCCGGTCGAGTGTTTTTTGGATCACGAGAATCCCTTTAGGCTGCTCATTGCCGTACTGCTCTCGGCGCAGACGACCGACGCGCAGGTCAACAAGGTGACGCCGCGGCTGTTTGCCCAGTGGCCCACGCCCGAGGCCATGGCGGGGGCGAGCGTGGCCGATGTGGCCGGTACCATTAAGTCACTCGGCTTTTATAAGAGCAAGGCCAAGCACGCCGTGGAGGCCGCGCAGATGATCGTCACCGATTACGGCGGCGAGGTACCGGCCGACATGAAGGAGCTCGTCAAGCTGCCGGGTGTGGGGCGCAAAACGGCGAACATCGTGCTCAACGTGGGGTTTGGCATTGTCGAGGGCATCGCGGTCGATACGCACGTCAACCGCATCGCGCACCGCCTGATGCTGAGTCCCAAGACGCATGCCAAAGAGCCGCTCAAGACTGAGCAAGATCTGCTCAAGATTCTGCCGCACGAGTATTGGGAGTCGGTCAACCACCAGTGGATCACCTTTGGCCGCGAGGTCTGCGACGCCCGCAAGCCTAAGTGCGACGAGTGTCCGCTGGCGGATTTGTGTCCCAGCGTGCGCGTGGCGGGGTAGGGCGGAACGCATTTTCGTCTGGCGTTTTTTGCGGGGCTGGGTTTGCCCTTGAGCCGGAGTCCTCTCCATGCGTTACCATGACAGACAATGTATTTGACGTACGACCCGCCGAGCTTGCCCCGGCGGGCTTTTGGCGTTGCAATGCCGGAGGAACAGCATGCTCATTCACCGTATAGCCGCGCAGCTCTACACTGCCGAGGCCTTGCAGACCGTCGAGGCCGGACTCGATGCTGGCGAGGACGTGACGCTGGCTGTGTCGCAGTCGGGCCGCACGCTTATGGCGGCCGCCCAGTTTGCGCGCCGTCCGCGCCCGACGGTCTATATCGTGAGCGGCGAGGATGCGGCCGATCGCGCCGCGCGTAGCCTTGCCGCCTACGTGGGCCTAGCGCACGTGTGCCGTTTTCCCGAGCGCAAGGACTATCCGTGGCGCGAACAGGCGCCCGACGACGCCGTGGTGGCGCAGCGCTGCGAGGCTCTGGGGCGCATCGTGCGCGGGGACAACTGCATCATGGTTGCCTCGGCCCGCGCGCTGCTGCGTTGCGTGCCGCCGGTCGAGAGCCGCTACTGGGAGTCCACTACTTTTGCGGTGGGCGAGGAGATTCCTTTTGACGAGGTGCCGCAGCGCCTGGTGGGCATGGGCTACACCAATGCCGGCGCCGCCGACGCGCCCGGCCTGTTCCGCGTGCACGGCGACACCGTCGAGGTATTCCCCGCGCAGGAGAAGGCGCCCGTGCGCATCGAGTTCTTTGGCGACGAGATTGACCGCATCCGCCGCATGGTGAGCTCCACGGGGCAGACCATCGGCAACGAGGACAGTATCGAGATCTTCCCCTGTCGCGAGCTGGCGCTTACCGACGATGCCGTTCACAACATGCACGTGGCGCTCTACCGCGCAAGCCAGGACGACAGCAAGCTGGCGGCACTGCTCGAGATGGTGGATGCACGCATCGTCACGCCCGAGCTCGACCGCTTTTTGCCGGTGATGTACGGCCAGACCGTGAGCCCGCTGGCACACGTGAGTGGCAAGGCGCTCGTGGTTCTGTCCGAGCCGCGCTCGCTGTTCGACGACTGCCTGCGCGCCTACGAGGATATCGAGGCGCGTGCCGGCGAGGCGGGGATTGACCGATTGGATGGCCTGTATGTACGTGCCCAGCAGCTCGATTTTGGCGCTCAGCAGCGCCTGAACTACGTGAGCCTCATTCGTGCCGGCGGTGCGGTGACGGCCGAGCTCAAGATTGAGCAGCCTGCCATCGCAGGCTCGGACAACCGTTTTATGACGCGCATTCAGGAAGTCGTGGGCAAGCGCTACGCCTGCGTGTTTGCCATCCCCGACCGCGGTGCGCGCGAGTCGATGGAGCTCACCTTTGGCGATGAGGGCATTACCTTTGAGGAATCGCTGACGGCGGCCCCCGAAAACGCCGGCGTAATTGGCGACCACGTGCGCGTGGCAGCGGCAGATTCTGCCGACCGTGCCGCACGCCAGGAGGCCCACGCTTCCATTCGCGAGCGTAAGGTCGACGCGCTCAACGCCCGCTCGCTCGAGGCGGGCGCGGCCCAGGCTGCCGCCGGTGCCGCCGTGCCCACCATCTCGCGCGGACGCGTGACCTTTGTGGACGCTGCCCTGCCGCAGGGCGTGGTGGTGCCCGATGCCAACCTGGCCGTGTTCTCAATCGCCGACCTCAACGCCCGCATGGACGCCAACCGCGCGCGCAGCCGCCGCAAGGTGGACATTACGCAGATCACCTTCCCGTTTAAGCCGGGCGACTACGTGGTGCACGCCACTCACGGCATCGCACTCTTTAGCGAGATTGCGCGTCAGGAAGTGGGCGGCAAAGAGCGCGACTACTTTTTGCTGGAATATGCCGACGGCGACAAGCTCTACGTGCCGCTCGAGCAGGTCGACCGTATCACGCGCTATGTTGGCCCCGACGGCGACAAACCGCGCCTGACCAGGCTCAACACAGCCGACTGGACGCGCGCCACCAACAAGGCGCGCAAGAATGCCAAAAAGCTGGCGTTTGACCTGGTCGACCTGTATACGCGCCGCTCATCAATCGCGGGTATCGCCTGCCCGCCTGACACGCCCGAGCAGATCGAGATGGAGGAGAGCTTTCCTTACGACGAGACGCGCGACCAGCTGGAGGCCATCGCCGACATTAAGGCCGATATGGAGGCGCCCAAGCCCATGGACCGCCTGCTGTGCGGCGACGTGGGTTTTGGCAAGACCGAGGTCGCCCTGCGCGCGGCGTTTAAGTGCGTGGACTCCGGCCGCCAGGTCATGGTGCTCTGCCCCACGACCATTCTTGCCCAGCAGCACTACGAGACGTTCTTTGAGCGCTTTGCTCCGTTTGGCCTTGAGGTCGAGGTGCTCAGCCGTTTCCGCACGCCGGCGCAGCAAAAGCGCGCGCTCAAGGCGTTTGCCGAGGGCACGATCGACGTGCTCATCGGCACGCACCGTCTGCTTTCGGCCGATGTGAACCCCAAGAACCTGGGCCTGGTGATCATCGACGAGGAGCAACGCTTTGGCGTGCAGCACAAGGAACAGCTCAAGAACCTGCGCGAGCAGATTGACGTGCTCACGCTTTCGGCAACGCCGATTCCGCGAACTATGCAGATGGCCACGAGCGGCGTGCGCGACATGAGCCTGATCACCACACCGCCCACCGGGCGTCGTCCCGTGATCGTGCACGTGGGGGAGTACGACCCCGATGTGGTGAGTGCGGCGATTCGCCTGGAGGTGGGCCGCGGCGGCCAGGTGTACTACGTGTCCAACCGCGTCAAGACCATCGACGACGCCGTGGCGCGCGTGCACGAGGCCGCGCCCGAGGCGCGCGTGGGCGTGGCACACGGCAAGATGAGCCCGCGCGAGGTCGAGGACGTGATGATCGAGTTCGCGACCAAGAAGATCGACGTGCTTATCGCCACGACCATCGTGGAGAGCGGCATCGACAACGCAACGGCCAACACGCTCATCATCGAGGATTCGCAGCGTCTGGGTCTGGCACAGCTCTACCAGCTCAAGGGCCGTGTGGGCCGTTCTGCCACGCAGGCATACGCGTACTTTATGTTCCCCGGCGAGCTGCCGCTCACCGAGGAGGCGACGGCGCGCCTGACCGCACTGTCCGAGTTCCAAGACCTGGGCAGCGGCATGCGCATTGCCATGCGCGACCTGGAGATTCGCGGCGCCGGCTCGCTTATGGGGGCCGAGCAGCACGGCAACCTGTCGAGCGTGGGCTTTGACCTGTTTACGCAGATGCTGGGCCAGGCTGTGGCCGAGGCGCGCGGCGATGACGACGCCGGCGTGGAAGCGGCGAGCGTGGGTATTAATCTGCCGGCCGACTACTTCTTGTCCGAGGAGTACCTGCCGGCGGTGGACCAGCGCGTGCTCGTGTACCGCAAGCTCGCAGCGGCCGAGGACCTGGAGAGCATCGATGAGGTGCAGGAAGAGACCGAGGCCGCGCATGGCGAGCTGCCGTTGGCAGGACTCAACCTGTTCAATCGCGCACGAATCCGCATTCGCGGCGAGCGCCTGGGGCTCGAGAGCGTCACGCTCAGCGGCGGTCGCATCACGTTTTTGGGCGTCGACGTGCCCAAGAAGGTGGCCTTTGAGCTAAAGACCCGCTATGGCGCGGTGAACTTCCCCAAGAGCCGCAAACTGTCGGTGCCCTACAAGGCGGGCGCCGGCGCGGGCAGCGGCCTGGGTCGCGGTCTCGACGCCAACGACGGTACCGGCCCCGTGGCCGCGGCACTCATGCTGTTGCAGCAGTTGGGTGCGAGCGACGACGACTAACGGGTCGACGCTGCAAACGCCCCATTTGGGCACTCTGGTTCCATCGAAAGGAAAGCATGTTCGGATACATCTATAAGAAAGACGTCGCCATTATCGCGGTTGTCCTGTGTCTTTGTCTGGGCGTGGGCAGTTTCTTCGACTATCAGATTTCGAGCGCGCTGTTCAACATCGGCAGCATGTACGGTCGCTTTGTCGAGGCGGCCGGCGAGCTACCGTTCGAGCTGACGGCGAGCATCGCGGGCGTTATGCTCGTGCGCTCGGCACGCCCCGATTCCAGGGGGAGCAAATGGCTCGCTGCGCTGGGCGTTTTGATCAACGTGGGTCTGGTCGGCTACGAGATTATCGGATCGCTGCGCGTCGGCGGCAAGCTCATCGCGTTTCAGCTGGTGCTGACGTTTGTGCTGGTCATTGCGGTTAACGTTATTGCCTATCGCCTTACGCGCGACACCGCGCCCGACGAGCTCACGCGCTGGGCGTTGATGGTACTTGCCGTGTGGGTCGCTCAGGCCATTATCCTCAACGTGATCGTCAAGCCGCTGTGGTCGCGCCCGCGCATGCGCGTGATCGAGGTCACGCCGGGGCTCAATTTTCAGCCGTGGTGGGTAATCGGCAATCCCGACAAGTGGACCTATATCGCCGCCGGCGTGATCAAGGACGGGTTCAAGTCGTTCGCGAGCGGGCACACCGCGCATGCGGCGATCGGCCTTATGCTCGCCGGGCTTCCCGCGGCAGCCTTTAAGGAAAAACCTTCGCGTCGCCGCGTGATCTTTTGGGCGGCGGCTGTGGTCGCGGCGCTCGTCGCCTTTGGCCGTATCGTGATCGGAGCTCACTTTTTGAGCGACGTGAGCTGCGGCTTTGCCCTGGTGTTGGCGCTTGAGTGTCTTGCCGCGCGCGTTGCCTATCCCAACGGCGTACAATAGCCCCGTTTGAATCATCGGGCCCGTGCCCGGCTAGAGAGGATTGCCATGCTCGCGTTTAACAACGACTATTCCCACGGCGCACATCCGGCAGTGCTGCAGGCGCTCGTCGACACCAACATGGAGCCGCAGCCCGGCTACGGTACCGATGCGCACACCGAGCGTGCCAAGCAGCTTATCCGCGAGGCCTGTCAGGCCCCCGATGCCGACGTGTTTTTTCTGGTGGGCGGCACGCAGGCCAACGCGACGGTGATCGACATGCTGCTTGCGCCCTACGAGGGCGTCGTTGCTGCCGAGACTGGCCACGTCGCCTGTCACGAGGCGGGCGCCATCGAGTTTGGCGGTCACAAGGTGCTCACCATCCCCGGCTATGAGGGTAAGATGCGCGCCGAGGACCTCGAGAACTATATCCAGGTGTTCTACGAAAACGAGAGCTACGAGCACACGGTGTTCCCGGGCGCTGTGTACGTGAGCCTATCGACCGAGTACGGCACGCTGTACTCCAAGGC
This sequence comes from uncultured Collinsella sp., assembly GCA_958429225.1. Taxonomy (GTDB): domain Bacteria; phylum Actinomycetota; class Coriobacteriia; order Coriobacteriales; family Coriobacteriaceae; genus Collinsella. The sequence goes on along the minus strand of CAUAJB010000004.1, from coordinate 46,358 downwards.
CGAGCTCGCGGCGATTCACGCGGTGTGCCAGAAGCGCGAGATTCCGCTGTTTGTGGATGGCGCCCGCCTGGCCTATGCGCTGGCGGCCGATGAGTGCGACATTACCCTGCCCGAGCTGGCGCAGCTGTGTGACGTGTTCTACATCGGCGGCACCAAGTGCGGCGCGCTTTGCGGCGAGGCCGTGGTGTTTTGCGGCATGCGCGCTCCGGCGCATCCCATTCCGCGCATTAAGCAGCACGGTGCGTTGCTGGCCAAGGGTCGCCTGACGGGCGTGCAGTTTGAGGCGCTCTTTACCGATGGCCTGTATTTTGAGATTGGTCACCAGGCGATTGAGACCGCTCAGGCGCTTCGTCGCGTGCTGCACGAGCGCGGCTACCAGTTCTTCTTGGAGACGCCGACCAACCAGCAGTTCGTGATTCTGCCCAACGAGGACATGGCCCGCATTCGCGAGCATGCCTCGATCGAGTACTGGGAAAAGTACGACGATACTCACACGGTGGTGCGCTTTTGCACCAGCTGGGCCACGACGCAGGAGGATATCGACGCGTTGGCGGCTGTCCTGTAGCCTGATGTAATGACAAGGGGCCGCCCTGCGCCTGAGCTTGGCGCAGGGCGGCCTTTGCTTTTGGGGAGAAGGGTTGTATGACCGAGATGTCCGAGCCGACGATTCGCCTGGCGACGCCCGAAGACGCGCCGGCGTTGCTTGCCATCTATGAGCCGTATGTGCGCCAGACGGCGATTACCTGCGAATACGAGGTGCCGAGCGTTGAGGAGTTCGCTGGGCGCATCGAGCGTACGCTCAAGCGCTATCCATATTTGGTGATGGAGTTGGACGGGCGTCCGGTAGGCTATGCCTACGTGAGTTCGCTTAACAGCCGCGAGGCGTACGACTGGTCGGTCGAGACATCGATCTACCTGGCGCGCGATGTGCGCCACGGCGGGCTGGGCCGCAAGCTGCACGACGCGCTCAAGCAATGTCTGATCGCGATGGGCATCACCAACATGTGCGCGCTCATTGCCGTGCCGCACGACAAGGACGACGAGTACCTGACGCACAACAGCCAGGATTTCCATGCCCATATGGGATATCGCCTGGTGGGCGCCTTCGACCGCTGCGCCCAAAAGTTCGGCCGCTGGTACGACATGTGCTGGATGGAGCTGGTCCTGGCCGAGCGCGTCCCTAACCAACCTAAGCCAACCTGGTTCCCCGACCTCCTCGCCTAAAACCACCACAAAGGTGCCTGTCCCCTTTGTGGTGGTTTTGGTGTTGGTTAGCCGATGGGTTCGGTGTATTTGGCACGGTCGGTGCGTTGGATGCGCTTGGAGACATGGAGCGGGCGGCCGTCGGTGTCGTAGACGTAGTCGGTGATCAGGATTAGTGCCTGCCCGCGCTCGACGTTGAGCAAAAACGCCTCGTTTTGCGAGGCGTAGCACACCTCAAAGGTCTTATGCCCCTGTGCCGGCGCGCGATGGAATTCTTGGCGCAGCGTCGCGTAGAGCGAACCGTTGATATCGCGATCGATGAGCGTCTCGAAGCTTGGCGGCAGGTAGGTGGTCTCCAGGCACAGCGGCACGTCGTCCAGGTAGCGCAGACGGACAAGTTTGACGAGCTTGCTGCCCACGGCGGCGTCAAAGAACTTAGCTATGCTGCCGGCCGCCTTGGCAAAGCCCGAGTCCACGGTGCGCGTGGTGGGCTTCATGCCCTGACCTTCGACCTGCTTGGTATAGCTCGAAAACACCAGGTTGTTCTCGTGGAGCGCCGGCGTGTCGGCCACAAAGGCACCACGCCCGCGCTCGGTGCGAACCAGACCCTCATCAACGAGCACCTTAAGGGCATGGCGCACGGTGCTGCGCGACAGCCCCGATTCGTCCATGAGTTCCATCTCGGACGGCAGCTTGTCTCCGCGTGCGTAGATGCCGGCGGCGATGCGGTCGCGCAGCATGCCCGCCAAGTGCTCGTATTGGGCCAGTTTCTTTTTAGACGAAGCGTTCATGCGATCAACCTGTATCTAACTTGTATGCGAATCTAATCAAGCATGTATTCAATACAACAACAAAACCGCTGGTAGCCAATTATCAAAAATCGCATCAGCAAAATTTCTAAGATAAATATAGCATACAACTAGTCGACATAACCAAAACATGTATGTAACTTGTATGCCATCGAGAGCATCAAACGAGAAGAAAGGCTGATGCACGATGACTACTCAGGAACAGGTTAAGGATGTCGTCTCCCAGGTTTTGGCTGACAAGGCAGACAAGGGCGGCATCAAGCGCGTCGTGTGGATTGGCGCTGGCGGATCCAACGGCGGCAACTATCCTGCCCAGTACTTTATGGAGCACGAGGCCACGCAGGTCGTGAGCTCCAGCTACACCAGCAACGAGTTCGTGCACGCCACCCCGGCCTACGTCAACGAGAACACCCTGGCCGTCGTCGTGTCCATGCGCGGCACCAAGGAGACCATCGTTGCCGCCCAGGTCGCCAAGGACCACGGCGCCAGCACCATCGCCATCTATGTTGACGAGTCCGGCCTCACCGAGGTCTGCGACTACAAGATCCAGTACGACAGCCTGGCCGTCGACGAGTCCTGCATGGGCCGCACCAACTCCGCCGTCGTGACCATGATCGCCATGGAGCTTACGCAGCAGACCGAGGGCTATGCCGAGTACGAGACCGCTATGGCCGCCTTCGACTTGGTTGACCCCATCTATCGCAAGGCCGTCGAGTACACCCGTCCGCTCGCTGCCAAGTGGGCCGAGCAGAACGCCGACAAGCCCTGCATCAACGTCATGGCTCAGGGTCCGCTCTTTGGTGCCGCCTACGTCTTTAGCATCTGCAACGTGCAGGAGATGCTGCAGATCGACTCTTGCACCATCAACACCTGCGACTTCTTCCACGGCCCCTTCGAGATCTTGGACAAGCGCACCTCGCTGTTCCAGCTCATCAGCGTCGGCCGCAGCCGCTGCAACGACGAGCGCGGCATCCGCTTCGTCAACCAGTACGGTGGCGAGCGCGTCTATCAGCTCGACGCCAAGGAGCTCGGCCTCAACGACATCAAGGACAGCGTGAGCGAGTACTTCAACCACCTGATCTTTGCCCCGATCCTCAACAACGTCTACATGCGTGCGCTTTCTGCCGTCACCCACAAGGACTATATGACGCGCCGCTACATGTGGAAGCTTGACTACTAAGAGTTACGCGGTTTTACCAAACCGCGTAACGGCTCGACGCTGCGCGGACCGCATTTGGACAATCTGACGTTCAACTTCAAGGGCGCGACCAGAAGGTCAGCGCCCTTTCGTTTCACGCCACCTTGCCTCAAATGCGGCCCGCTCGCTGACTTATGCTCAACCAGCGGTGCCTTAGACGTTGGGGACGTTCTTAAATGACTAGTCATTTGGGAACGTCCCCAATGAGTACGTGGGGAAGCAGATTTTTCCGTTCGGCGATTTGTGTCTTGAAAAATGTATATAACGACTATAACGTAGTGTGAAACATATTGGAAACAATACCGAGGAGGCTGCGTTGAAGAAAAGCAATCTGGGCTATGCGCTGGTGCTGATCGCCGCGCTTATGTGGGGCACCATCGGAATCTTTGTAAACGGCATCTCGGCCATGGGCGTTTCATCCCAGAGCATGGCTGCCTTTCGCTTGTTGGTCGGAGCGCTTATCTTGGCGCCGGTCCTGATGTTTATGGGCTGCCGTCCGGGTGAGGGGTCTACCGTGGCTCAGGGTCCGCTGGCCCTGTTCAAGGCAAGCCCTAAAGAGCTTGTTCCCTGCGCACTTGTCGGTATCGTTGGTCTGGCCGCCGCCAACACCTGCTATTACGAGTGCATGGGCGAGGTCGGCATGTCCACGGCCTCGGTGCTGCTCTATACCTCGCCGGTGTTTGGCGTCGTGCTCGGTCGCGTGCTTTATCGCGAGGACGTGACCCCCAACAAGCTCGTTGCCATTGTCTTCAACATCGTTGGCTGCGTGCTTGCAGTGACCAATGGCGACCTTTCCGGTTTTCATTTTTCGGTTTGGGGCGTCACGTCGGGCGTGATTGCGGGCTTTTGTGGTGCGTCGCTCGCGGTGTTTAGCCGGATAGCAACTAAGACGGTCCACCCGCTTGCTGTCACGTTTTGGGGCTTTGTATTTGGCGGTGCGGTTATGGCAGCTATCGCGGCTCCGTGGCCGGATGTCGCCGCGGCAATGTCGCCACAGCTGCTGCTGCTGTTCCTTGGCTTTGGACTCATCCCCACAGCCGTGGCTTACATCTTATATATGCAGGGTCTGTCCATGGGGCTCGAGACATCGAAAGTTCCCGTCGTAATGTCTTTCGAGACGGTCGTCACCGTACTGGTGGGCATTGGTGTCTATGCCGAGCCCGCCGGCGCGATCAAGGTTCTGGGCATTGTGCTGGTGCTCGCGTCCATCCTGATCATGAATACCGACTTCTCCAAGCTGCGCAACAGCGTGTTTGTCGGTCATGTCGTTGAGAGCATGACCTTTAAGCCCAACGCGTGGTGGACGGAGAAATCGCAGGACATGGATCTGTTTAAGGAACGCACTGGCATCGCGCTGGAGCCCACCGTGCAGGAAAGCCCCTGGTACTTCGTGCGATAGGGGATTGGCGAGGCGTCTGATCGGGCGTCGCCAAGACAGCGCCGACCTACCCTGCACCAACGTTTCGATTGCGTTAAACCCGTCAACGGTCGATTTTCACCCGCGAACGGTCTTTATACTAATTAGCAATATAAGCAACGTATAAGACGTTATAATGACCATAACGAAAAGGAGGAGGCAAGATGAATCAGATCATTCTCGCATCTCATGGCGGCCTGGCCGCAGGCGCCAAAGACACGCTCGAGATGGTTCTCGGCGACGTGTCGAACGTCCACGTCGTGTCGCTTGCTCGTGACGACAAGGAGCCCATCACCAATAAGGTGGACGCCATGATCGCCACGTTCAACGCGGACGACACCGTCTATGTGCTGACCGATATGCTCGGCAGCTCGGTCAACAACAACATGGTCGAGCTTTCCAAGAACGGCACGAAGTTCACGGTTGTCAGCGGTTTCAACATCCCGCTGGCGCTCACGCTCGCTATGAGCCCCGTCCCCGTCAAGGGCGCCGAGCTCGCGGCCCTCATCAACGAGGCCCGCACCGGTCTGACCAACCCCAACGCACCGGTCGAGGCTGCCGCGGCTCCCGCCAAGAAGGCCAAGGCGTCCCGTCACAGCTCCGGTCCCGCCAAGATCGTCCTCGCACGTCTTGACTACCGTCTGCTGCACGGCCAGGTCGTCTTTACCTGGACCACCAAGGTTCAGGCCGAGCGCATCATCGTCGTCGACAACGCTGCCGCCAACGATGACATCAAGAAGGGCGCTCTTAAGCTGGCCAAGCCCCAGGGCGTGCGTCTGAACGTCTTCACCGTCGAGCGTGCCCTCGCCAAGATGGACAAGCTCAACACCCTCGGCGAGCGCGTCATGTTCGTCTTTGGCAACACTGCCGAGATGCTGCAGTTCTGCCAGGGCTACAAGCTCGACGCCATCAACCTGGGCGCCACCGCCAACCACGACGGTGCCGATCAGGTCGGCGGCAAGGACAGCTCCGTCTTCCTCGACGCCACCCAGAAGGCCGACGTCAATCAGCTGCTCGACATGGGCATCAAGCTCTATGTTCAGCAGACCCCTACGTATCAGAGCGTCGACATCGACGCCAAGCTGTAATCAACCAGGCTTTTGCCTGACTGAAAGGAGAAGGGTATGAATACGTTCATCAGTGCGGTGCTCGTCGGCCTCGTCGGCGTGTTCTGCATGTGGGACTCCCGCCTGCTCGGTCGTCTTAACTTCGAGCAGCCCCTCGTTGGCGCTACGCTCGTCGGTCTGCTGCTGGGCGATGTGCCCACCGGCCTTGCCGTCGGTGCCGCCGTCGAGCTCGTGTCCATGGGCCTGGTGCAGGTCGGCGCCGCCGTTCCGCCCGATATGGTCCTGGGCGGCATCGTGGCCGCTGCCTTTGCGTGCCTGACCGATGCTTCTGCCGAGACCGCCATGACGATCGCCATCCCGGTCGCCGTCCTGGGTCAGCTCCTCGGCATCGTGTTCCGTTCCATCATCGCTGCCCTCACCCATGTGGCAGATAACGCGATCGATAACGGAAAGTTCAAGACCGCCTACCGTATGCACATCTGCGCCGGCTCCGGTCTGTACGCCGTCATGTACTTCCTGCCGATCTTCCTCGCCGTCTTTGTTGGCACCGACCTGGTTCAGGCCATCGTCAACATGGTTCCCGAGTGGCTGTCCACTGGTCTTAACGTTTCGACCAAGATCATGACCGCCTACGGCTTGGCCCTGCTGCTCACCATGATGATCAAGAAGGGTATGACTCCGTTCCTGTTCATCGGTTTCCTGCTCGCCGCTTACCTCAACCTGTCCGTCATCGCGGTCGCTCTGATCGGTGTGTGCCTGGCTGTCGTCTTCATGGGCTTCAAGTTCAACGGTTCCCATGCAGCCGCCGGTGTCGATTCCGACTACGATCCGCTCGAAGACGACGAAGACTAAGGAGGAACACACTATGGCAACCGCAACCAAGGACGTGTCCCTGAACAAGAAGGTCAGCCAGTTCTTCTGGCGCTCCTGGGCCATCCAGGCCTCTTGGAACTACGAGCGTCAGATGAACATGGGCTTCCTCTACGGCATGGTTCCCACGCTCGATCGCCTCTATCCGGATGAGTCCGACCCCAAGCAGCTCGCTGCTAAGAAAGAGGCTTACCACCGTCACATGGCGTTCTACAACTGCACCCCGCAGACGAGCGCTTTCATCCTGGGTCTCGCCGCCTCCATGGAGGAGGAGTACGCCAAGGATCCCGAGAACTTCGATCCCGATTCGATCAACGCGGTCAAGACCTCCCTCATGGGTCCGCTTTCCGGCATCGGTGACTCCTTCTTCCAGGGCACCATCCGCGTTATCGCCTTTGGCCTGGGCGTTCAGCTGGCTCAGCAGGGCTCCATCATGGGCCCGATCCTGGCCATGCTCATCTCCATCGTCCCCTCTGTGCTGATCACTTGGTTCGCAGCCAAGATGGGCTATCAGGGCGGCCACGAGTACCTGAGCAAGCTTCAGGGCGGCGACCTCATGGAGAAGCTCATGTATGTCTGTGGCATCGTGGGTCTTATGTCCGTGGGCGGCATGATCGCCACGCTGATCGGCGCTACTACCCCGCTGCAGTTCGCTGAGGGTACCGTCGTGATCCAGGACATCCTGGACGGCATGATGCCCCAGATGATCTCCCTCGGCCTCACCGGCCTTATGTACTGGCTCATCAAGAAGAACGTCAACACCGGTTGGCTTCTCGTGATCGCCATTGTGGGCGGCATCGCCCTCTCCGCGGCCGGCATCCTGGCCTAGTCGCGACTAAGCGCCTAACCGCTTTCCCCCGGGGGCCTGCCTGGCATCCCATACCCCAGGCAGGCTTCCATCCCTATACGTGACAAAGGGCAGTCCCTTTGTCATATCCTCAACGGGCCGGCGACTCGGTCCAAACCACGGTAACCCTGCGAGCGCCCGGCAATGTGGCGCCGCAAAAATCGAAAGGAATGTGTCAGATGTACGAGATCGACCTTAACCTCCCTAAGCAGATCGTCGCTGACGTCCTGTCCAACCACGAGATCCACAGCGTCGCCTTCGTCGGCTGCGGCGCTTCCATGTCCGACCTTTACCCCGCCAAGTACTTCCTGGCCAACAACACGGACAAGCTGAACGTTCAGATCTTCACCGCTAACGAGTTCAACTACGACACGCCCTCCTGGGTCAACGAGCACACCTTCGTGATCACCTGCTCCCTCGGTGGCTCCACGCCCGAGACCGTCGAGGCCAACAAGACCGCCAAGAAGCACAACTGCCCGGTCGTCTCCCTTACCAACAAGGCTGGCTCCGCTCTGACCGTCGACGCCGACCACGTCATCGTTCACGGCTTCCACGCCAACTACGCTGCCAAGTGCGAGAAGCCCGGCTATGCTATCGCTCTTGCTCTCGAGATCCTTCAGCAGACCGAGGGCTATGACCACTACGAGGACATGATCACCGGCCTCACCAACATCTTCGATCTCTGCGAGAACGCCGCTCAGCACTGCAAGAAGCTCGCCAAGAAGTTCGCCGAGGACTTCAAGGACGACAAGATGATTTACTTCATGGCTTCCGGTGCCTCCGAGAAGATGGCTTATTCTCACGCCGCCTTCCTGTTCACCGAGATGCAGTGGATCGACGCCGCCGCCTACAACACCGGCGAGTACTTCCACGGCCCGTTCGAGGTTTCCACCGAGGGTAAGCCCTACGTCTTCTTCATGTCCGATGGCGCCACCCGTCCGATGGACGCCCGCGCCCTCACCTTCCTTGAGCGCATGGGCGCCAAGGTCGCTCTGATCGACTCCAAGGACTACGGCCTGGCTGACGCCGTGCCCGCGAGCGTCATCACCTACTTCAACCCGCTGCTGCACCTCGCCGTTATGCGTGAGTACGGCAACCAGATCGCCGAGGCCCGTCAGCACCCGCTGACCATGCGTCGCTACATGTGGAAGCTTTCCTACTAATCACAAGTAAGTAGACCTTACGGGTTGATTGAGAGGGGATGGGGTTTGTGCCCCGTCCCCTTTTTTGCTCTGGGGAGGGCGTGTTCGTCGTTCCATAAAACCCCAGATAAAACCTACCAAAATAAACCTGTCCCTTTTTGGCAGGTGGGAGGAGATGCGTATGATCAAGGCAGTGCTGTTTGACATGGACGGCGTGCTGGTCGATACCGAGTGGTTCTACAACCGTCGCCGCGTGGCGTTTATGGAAGAAAAGGGGTTCCACTTTGACGAGATTCCCGATCTTTCGGGGTCTAACGAGCCCGCCATTTGGGAGGCGCTGGTGCCCGACGATATTGAGCTGCGCGAGCGTTTGCGCGTGGAGTACAAGCAGGTCTATAGCCCGGACCATCCCGTTCCGTATGCCGAGCTGCTCAACGAGCAGACGGAGCCGGTGATGCGCGAGCTGCACGAGCGTGGCGTGAAGTGCGCTATCGCGAGCTCGTCCTATCGCGAGCTCATCGACGAGCTGGTGGAGATTGCCGGCATCGCCGACGTGCTAGACTACACCATCAGCGGTCACGAGTGCAGTGCGTTTAAGCCCGATCCCGAGATCTACCTGCGTGCCATGGAGGCGTTGGGGGTGGAGCCTACCGAGTGCCTGGTTATCGAGGACTCGCCTTTGGGTATCGAGGCCGGCAAGCGCTCCGGCGCCCGCGTCCTGGCGCTGCGCCCGCACGAAGGCGTCAACCTGGACCAGTCCGCCGCCGACGTCGTCATCGACAACCTGACCGACATCCTACCTGCCATTTAGGGACAGGTTTATTTTGGCAGGTTTTATCTGGGCAAATGCCGAATTCGCCGTGAAGGGACCGCTCTCTTCACGGCGTTTTTCTTTTGGGCGGCCTCACGGTCCTTCTGATGGTTGTCGAGGGAGGGTGAATTGAAGCGCTCCCGCACGCTCCATGCTACAATCGCGGGCATGCCTCACAACTAGATCTGCCTTCGAAAGGAGCCTCCGTGGCGAACGCCATCGATCAGCTCACGGACCGCGTGCTCGTGCTCGGCCGCCTCACCATCGTCCGCCGCGCCATCACCGCCGTGGCGGTCACCATTTCCGCCGTTCTCCAGACATTCCTGATCCAGGCGTTCATTCGGCCCGCCGACCTGCTTCCGAGCGGTCTCACCGGCGTCGCGGTCCTGCTCGATCGCGTTACCTCGCTTGGCGGCGTTCACATCGACATCTCGCTCGGTATGCTTGCGCTCAACATCCCCGTGGCGCTCCTATGCTGGAGCGGCATTAGCAAGCGCTTCGTCATCTTCTCGATGATGCAGGTCGTGCTCTCGTCGCTGTTCCTCAACGTCTTTCACTTCGCCCCGTTTTTGGGCGACAAGATCATGCTCATCATTTTTGGCGGCGTGGTCTCGGGTCTGGGCGCTGCCATCGCGCTTAAGTCCGGCGCATCCACCGGCGGCACCGACTTTATCGCGCTGTGGGTCTCCAACCACACGGGCAAGACCATCTGGGGCGTCATCTTTGGTTTCAACTGCTTTATCCTGGCGATCTTTGGTTTTATGTTTGGCTGGGACAAGGCGGCGTACTCCATCGTGTTCCAGTTTATTTCGACCAAGACCATCGACAGCTTCTATCGTCGCTACGATCGCGTGACGCTGCAGATCACGACGCGCAAGGCGGACGAGGTCATGACCGCCTATGTTGACCATTTTCAGCATGGCATTAGCTGCGCCGAGGTCATTGGCGGATACAGCCGCGAGAAGATGTACCTGCTGCACGCCGTTGTCTCGACCTACGAGAGCCAGGACATCATCAAGTTGGTGTGCGACATTGATCCCGGCGCCGTGATCAATGTGTTCCACACGCTCAACTTTGTGGGCGGCTGGTGGGGTGGTCATGTCGACGAGCCCATGCCCACGGCCGTTCCCGATCCCGACAAGCCCGCGCGTATGGCCAGCAGGCAGGCGCGCCTCTGCGAGCAAGACAGCCTGCAGCAGGATGACGGGAAGTAGGGTTTTGGCGTCTTGCCGGCCCGGCGTAATCCTGTCTGCTTGAGCCCCTCGAAAGCCTCGTTGCTTTCGAGGGGCTCTCGTTTGCCCAGATAAAACCTACCAAAATGAAGCTGTCGCTTTTTGGTAGGGAGGGTGTATCGTTTTATCATTATGAGGTAACATGAAACTAGACGTTATATACGTATTAGAAATTAAGCTATTTTGATAAGAGTGATCAGATATGCCTGCGCCCAAAAATGCACCGCTTTATCAGCAGATTTACGACGAAATCAAGGATGCGATCGAGAAAGGTGTTTATGCACCCAAGGAGCGTATTCCGTCCGAGCTTGAGCTAGCCGAGCAGTACGACGTGAGCCGCATTACGGTGCGCCGCGCCGTCGAGGAGCTGTGCTCCGATGGCTACCTGGTTAAGCAGCAGGGCCGTGGTACCTTTGTCTCCACGCCGCACATCAATCGCCAGTTCCACGCTTCGACGCTGCAGACGTTTACCGCGCTGTGTGCCAGCAACGGCATGAAGGCGGGCGCGCATGTGGTCGATCGCCAGATTGTGCCGGCACGTCAAAACGAGATGGAGTTCTTTGGCCTGCAAAAGGACGCGCTGCTGCTGCATATTAAGCGCGTGCGTACAGCCGACGGCGAGCCCATCTTTGAGGAGAACATCTTTGTGCCGTTTGACGCCTACCGTGAGCTGTTGACGGCCGATCTTGAGGACAAGTCGATTTTTGCCGAGGTCGAGCGTGTTGGCGGAACGCCGATTGTCTCGGTTGGCTACCGCACGGTCGAGGCCGTTCGTGCCAATACCGAGCAGGCGGCCGAGTTGGGCATTGCTCCGCACGATCCGCTGCTCAACCTGCGTGCCAGCTTTACCGGTCCCAATGGCGAGCCGGTCCTGATGGGTAAGCAGTATTACGTGGGTAGCCGCTACGTCATGGTTATGTAGCTCTAGTTGCGCGGTTTTCCAAACCGCGTAACGGCTCGACGCTGCAAGCCCGCCAGAGCGGCAATCTGCAGAATGAGCGTGGATAATCTCCCGTTTTTGGTTTGGTGACGGGCTCAAAGTGGGAGATTATCCACGCTCATCCAGAAAGTGTCCAAAAATCCACGCTCGTTCGCCTTGGATTGCATCGCCCGTGGCCGGCAGCCGCGCGGCACCGGTCCGCGTGGCGGCGTATAATCGGCGGCAGATGACTTGGACGTTAGGAAACCATGACCGATAGCATGCAGCAGATGGCGCTCGACACGCTCGGCGCCTATTTTGGCTACACCTCGTTTCGCCCGGGACAGGACCGCATGGTCGATGCGATCCTTGCCGGTCGCGATGCGTTGGGTGTTATGCCCACGGGCGCCGGCAAGTCCATTTGCTACCAGGTGCCCGCGCTCATGCTGCCCGGCATCACCTTTGTGGTGAGTCCGCTGCTGTCGCTTATGGAGGACCAGACCCGTGCGTTGCTCGCGGCAGGTGCGCGACCCAGCTATCTCAACTCCAGCCTTACTCCGGCCCAGCAAAACACCGTGCTCAAGCGGGCGCGCGAGGGCCGCTATCAGCTTATGTACGTGGCGCCCGAGCGCTTGCTTGAGCCGCGTTTTTTGGCCTTTGCGCAGGAAGCTGCGGCCGAAGGCGGCATCGGCGTGCCGCTCGTGGCCATTGACGAGGCCCACTGCGTGAGCCAATGGGGCCAGGATTTCCGCCCCGCCTACCTGCAGATTCGCGAGTTCATCGATTCCCTGCCGCAGCGCCCTATCGTGGCAGCCTTTACCGCTACGGCGACCGAGCGTGTGCGCGCGGACATTCAGCAGATGCTCGGCCTGCAAAACCCCGCGACGGTGGTGACGGGCTTCGATCGCAAGAACCTCTACTTTGGCTGCGAGGAGATGGGCGACAAGGCCAAGGCCGCGTGGGTGCGCGACTATGTGATCGCGCATTCGGGCGAGAGCGGCATCGTGTATTGCTCGACCCGCAAGACGGTCGATGCGCTGGCAGGCGAGCTTGCCGAGGCGCTGGGCCCCAACGGCATTCGCGTTGGCCGCTACCATGCCGGCATGGGCAACGACGCCCGTCGTCAAAGCCAGCGCGCCTTTATCGACGACGACATTCAGGTGATGGTTGCCACCAATGCCTTTGGCATGGGTATCGACAAGCCCAACGTGCGCTACGTGATTCATAACAACGTGCCCGAGAGCATCGAGGCCTACTACCAAGAGGCAGGTCGCGCCGGTCGCGATGGCGACCCGGCCAGCTGCCATTTGCTGTGGAATGGCAACGATTTTCGCATGCGCCGCTTTTTAATCGACCGCGGCGATGCCGCCGATGAGGCGCTCGACGACGAGCAGCGCGCATGGGCGCTCCAGAACCGCTACCGCCTGCTCAGCCAGATGGAGGGCTACTGCAATACTACCGGCTGCCTGCGCGAATACATGCTGCGCTACTTTGGCGACGAGGCCGCGGCCGAGCATGCTGCTGCGGCTGGTGCGGGCGCCACCGCCACGGATGACGCCGAGGGCTGCGGCAACTGCAGCAACTGCCTCACGCAGTTCGAGGTCGAGGACGTCACCGATATGGCCCGCGCCGCCGTGCGCTACGTGGCCGCGCGACCCATGCGCTTTGGCAAGTCGCTGATCGCCGACGTGCTCCACGGCGGCAACACCGAGCGCATTCGCCAGATGCATCTGGACGAGGACCGCGGCTACGGCGAGCTGTCGAGCGAATCGGTCGGGCGCATCAAGGACATCATCGGCCAGCTGTGCGGCCGCGGTTATCTGGCCACCTCGCAGGGGCAGTACCCGGTCGTGGGGCTGGGTCCGCGTGCCGTCGAGGTCGAGGATGAGGCGTTCGCCTTTACCGTTAAGCGTCGTGCGTCCAAGCGCAAGGCCTCGGCCCGCGCCCGCCGCGCCGTCGATCTGCTGCGCGAGGAGGCCGAGCTGGATCAGCGCCCGCGTGTTGGCGACGATGTCGAGCTGTTCGAGCGCCTGCGTGCCCTCCGCAAGGAGATCTCGACGGAGCTGGAGATGGCGCCGTACATGGTCTTTTCCGACAAGGCCCTGCGCGGCCTGTGCCGCCTACGCCCACAGACGCGCGACGAGCTTATCCAGGTCAACGGCATCGGCGAGAAAAAGGCCGACGCCTTTGGCGAGCAGTTTATGGCGGCGATTGAAGAGTTTGAGTCCGAGCATGCACGGAATGGAGCATAACGATGGCATCCGATGATAAAACCGAGCGCACTGAGGTGTCCGCTGTGCCGCTGTACCAGCAGGTTATGGACGACCTAAAGGGCGAGATCGCGCGTGGCGTGTACGCATCCGGCTCGCGCATTCCTTCCGAGATGGAGCTCGCGAAGTACTACGGCGTGGGACGCATCACCGTGCGCCGCGCCATCGAGGAGCTGTCGCGCGCGGGGTATCTCAACCGCCAGCAGGGGAGGGGCACGTTCGTGTGCGCTCCCAAGCTCAAGCGCAAGATTCGCCAGAAGGGTGACGTCCAGAGCTTTTCCGAGGGTTGTGCTGCCAACGACATGGTGCCGGGTGCGCGCCTGGTGTCGCGCACGGTGGTCGCGGCGACGCGCGAGGACGCGGCGTTCTTTGGCGTAGAGCCCGGCTGCGAGCTTATCGTGGTCGAGCGCGTGCGCACGGCCGACGGCATCCCCGTCATGCTCGAGAACAACGCCTTTGTGCTGGCTGACCATCCCTATCTGCAGACACTTGCCGATAAGGACCTCACCGATAACTCGATCTTTGCGCTCGTTGCCGAGCATTCGGGCCGCGCGCCGCTCAAGTCCGACCCTTGCACCGTGGAGATTGCGCTTGCCGATGCTCAGGCGGCCCCGCTGTTGGAGGTGCCGGTCGGCGAGCCGCTCTTCTATATGGAGGCGTACTTTACCGATGCGGACGAGCGGCCCTTGCTGCTCGGACGCCAAAAGATCGTGGGCTCGCGCTACGTGTTCGACATCTAACGTCCATAGATAGAACAATATAGAACAAGTTTGGTGAAATGACTTCACGAGCGTCGTCGTGCGTGCTATAAATAGGACAACATAGAACGACCGCAGGTACGAGCTGTCGTCGTTCAAAACCGCCACACAAGGAGGAAAACCAAGATGAACGCACATGATCTGGTTCAGGAAATCATCGAGCGCAAGGGCAAGATTGAGAACGTCTTTTGGATCGCTTGCGGCGGTTCGATGATCGACCTGATGCCGGCCAACGAGCTGCTCAAGCGCGAGGCCACCACGTTTACCTCGACGGTCTACACTGCACGCGAGTTTTGCCTGATGGCCCCCAAGAGCCTTGGCGAGAAGTCGCTCGTTATTGCCTGCAGCCACAGCGGCAACACGCAGGAGGTCGTCGACGGCTGCGAGATGGCGCTGGCTGCCGGCGCCGAGGTCGTTGCCCTCACCGACTGCGAGGGCTCCAAGATCGATAACGGCAAGTGGACCACCTGGGTCTATCCGTGGGGCGAGGGCGTGTCACAGGTCGAGGTGCCGCAGGGCATCGGCGCTCTGATCGCCGCCGAGCTGCTCGACCAGCAGGAAGGCTACGAGGCACTCGCTGACATGTACGAGGGCCTTAAGCAGATGGATGCGCTGCTGCCCGCCGCCCGTGAGAAGGTCAACGCCGAGCTGGGCGATCGCTTTGCCGAGCTCTGCCAGCAGCATAAGTTCTTCTATATCCTGGGTTCCGGCCCCAACTTTAGCCAGACCTACGCCATGGCCATCTGTTCGCTCATGGAGATGCAGTGGCAGCACTGCTGCTACATCCACTCCGGCGAGTATTTCCACGGTCCTTTCGAGGCTACCGAGCCCGGCGTGTTCTACTTTGTGCAGCTCGGATCGGGCGAGTGCCGCCCCATGGAGGAGCGCGCGCTGGCGTTCCTCAACACGCACACCGATACGGTTATGGTGCTCGATGCACTCGAGTACGGCGTGGGCGAGGTGCCCGCCAGCGTGCGTTCGTACCTGGAGCCGATATTCTTCTACAACATGAGCTGCGAGCTGCGCGCCGCCCGCGGAAAGGTGTTCGACCACAGCCCTGAGATTCGTCGCTACATGGGCATCGAGCAGTACTAGGTAACGGGAAAAGCATTCACCTTCGATTCGCAAGCGAACAGCGTGCGTAAAAAGCGGGCCGCGCCGGTGGGTTTCCGGCGCGGCCCGCTTAGTATCGCGCATAGATTCGCAAGGTTGCGGCAGCCAGCGGCTTACTTGGCGTCGTAGGCCTCGGTATCCCACCAGTCGAGCTGGGCGATGTTGTCGCGGATGTGCTGGCAGCTCTTGTGGAAGCCCTCGAGCTCGTACTCGGACAGGTCGAGCGTGTAGACCTCCTCGACGCCCTCGGCACCGATCACGCACGGCAGGGAGGTGAAGATGCCCTCCTCGCCATACTGGCCGGTCATAAGCGTAGAGGCCGAAAGCACGGCGTGCTCGTTGTGCAGCACGGCAGCGCAGACGCGCGCGGCGGAGTTGGCGACGGCGTACTCGGTGCACTGCTTGCCCTGGTAGGTTACGTAGCCGCCCTTGCGTGCAAGCTCCTCGACCTCCATGTGGTCGAAGGCGTACTTGTCAGGGTTCTCGGCCTGAAGTTCGTTGAGGCTCTTGCCGGCGATGGTTGCGGCCTTAAAGGCGGCAAGCTGGCTAAAGCCGTGCTCGCCGATCATGTAGGCGTCGATGGACTTGGGGCTCACGCCGACCTTCTTGGAGATCTCGGTGCGCAGGCGGGCGGAGTCCAGGCCGCAGCCCGAGCCGATGATCTTCTTGGGATCGTAGCCGGTCAGGTGCCACAGCTCGGTGCACACGACGTCGCAGGGGTTGGAGATGCTCACGAAGATGCCGTCAAAGCCGGCGTCGACGATGCGCTTGGCAAAGGTGCGGGCGGCGTCGGTGGTAAAGAACAGCTCGCCGTCGCGGTTGCCGGCGGCCAGCGCGACCTTGCCGGCGGCGTTGACGATGACGTCGCAGCAAGCAAGCTCCTCGTAGTGGTCGTAGCAGTTGACGATCTTGGTGTTGTACGGGACAAACGAAAGGGAGTCGCGCAGGTCCTGGACCTCGGACGTCACCTTGGCCTCGTTGATATCGCACAGGTACAGCTCATCGGCAATGCCCTGCATGAGCAGACTGTTGGCAACATGTGCTCCTACGTGGCCCTGGCCGACCACACCGATCTTACGCGTTTGGTACATATATGTATCCTTTCGGCCGAGTTTTTTGCGTCGAACCATTGTAGCGTCCTGCTGCCACTTTGCTAGGCTAAAGCGCCATAGATTTTTGGGCATGCCTTAATCTCTACTTTTGGAGCGATTTGGGCCGCTGACGGTATCGCTGGGCGATGTGCTCGCGCGGACGGGGCCGCTCGTTGTACCATAGCTGCAACTGACTCGTAAGGAGCATCCATGCCCATTCGCATCCCCGACGCCCTCCCTGCCGCCGCGCAGCTCGAGAGCGAGAACATCTTTGTCATGACCGAGTACCGCGCGCTGCACCAAGACATCCGCCCGCTGCGCGTGCTCATCCTCAACCTCATGCCCACCAAGATTGCCACCGAGACGCAGATCATGCGCAAGCTCTCCAACACGCCGCTGCAGGTGGAGGTGGACCTGCTGCGCACCAAGACGCACGAGGCCACGCACGTGAGCGCCGGCCACTTGGAGACGTTCTACCGCACGTTCGACGACATCCGCGACATCCACTACGACGGCCTGATCATCACGGGCGCCCCGGTGGAGCAGATGCCGTTCGAGGAGGTCGACTACTGGCCCGAGCTCTGCCAGATCATGGATTGGTCCACCACGCACGTGCACTCTACGCTGCACATTTGCTGGGGTGCACAGGCCGGTCTGTACCATCATTACGGTATCCAGAAGTACGACCTGCCGGCAAAGGCGAGCGGTGTGTTCGAGCATTATCTGGTGAAGCCGCAAAGCCCGCTGGTCCGCGGCTTCGACGACCGTTTCTATGCCGTGCATTCGCGCAACACCGATGTGCGCCGCGAGGACGTGGAGGCCGAGCCGCAGCTTGAGGTCGTGGCCGTGTCCGACGAGGTGGGCTTGTACATCGTCAAGTCGACCGACAGCCGCCGCTTCTTTGTCTTTGGCCATCCCGAGTACGATACCGACACGTTGCGCTTGGAGTACGAGCGCGACGTGAAGCGCGGACTCAACCCCCAGGTGCCGGCGCATTACTTCCCGAATGACGACCCCACCGCCGAGCCGCGTAACGTCTGGCGCAGCCAGGCTCAGCTGTTCTACACCAACTGGCTCAACTACTACGTCTACCAGACCACGCCCTACGACCTGGCCCGCGCCGGCGAGGAGCACTAGGCTGTGATGGTACTGCTGTAGCCGTGGCTGCGGCTGTGCTCGTGGCATGACGAGCGTGGATTATCGGACACACGAGCGTGGATTTTCGGGCGTTTACAAATCGAGCGTGGATAATCTCCCACTTTTGGCTTGAAACTAGACTCAAAACGGGAGATTATCCACGCTCATTTTTTATATGTAGATGCCGATGGCTCGGCTAAGAGACGGTGCGTGAAGAGGCCAAGTCGCATTCGGCGTAGTCTCGTATCTCGACGGGTTTTTCTTTCTGATAATCCGATGGACACAGGCATCTAAATGTGGAGACAGGGACCTCTCGGTAAGGCTTCTGCCTGCAGATATAAGCCATCAGCCTAAAACGTCCAAAACCGTCAAGCATTTGGTCAGTGCCTGGACAGCATTTGGTTAGACTTCGCATGAAACCGTCTGGTACGTTTGCGCCGTTCCATGAGTTGGGAGGCGACATGGGAAACATGACGGCGAATCAAAGACTTACAAGTCACATTAAAGCATGCGAACAGCAGATGAGTTGCGTGTACGCGCGCACGGCGGCGGAGGCAAAGCAGATTGAGCGGCGGGCGGAGGCGGGAAGTCTAGAGGCGGTCATGCCGGGGCTGTATGCGCGTCCGGAATACTGGTCCGAGCTCAAGTTTCGGCAGCGTTATCTGCATCGGGTGCGGGCGCTTGCGCAAAAGCACCCCGACTGGACATTTTGCTCCTATACGGCGGCTGTTATCTATGGCCTTTCGGTTTCGCATGCCAATTTGACGCACATCCATATCGCCGCGATGCCGGCCCAATCGACGACGCCGGGCTCTCAGGTCATTCGTCATCGCTATGCTCGTCAAACACGGGCCACCCAGATGGATATCGCCGTAACCGATATCGATCAAACGATTACGGATTGCTTGGTCGATGCATCGTTTGTCGAGGGACTGATCATCGCGGATTCGGCACTCCATGAGCAACTTTTGTCGAAGGAGCATCTCGTTGAGACGGTCGATAAGCTTGGCCTGAATCGTCGCGGTGTTGTGATGGCGCGCAGGGTTGCGCGGTGTGCCGATGGCCTGTCGGAAAGCGGTGGCGAGTCCAAGGCACGTGCCCTGATGATTGAGCGCGGCTGGCAGATGCCGGAGCTGCAAGTTGAGCTGTTCGACCCGGTTGAGCCGGGACGGCCGTATCGCGTCGACTACTTGTGGCGCGTGGGCGACCAGCTGATTATCGGTGAGTTCGACGGATTCGTTAAAAGCGAGAAAGCGGCGGAGGAGGGCAAGCTCGCAAAGGCGCAGTTCGATGAGCGTCAGCGCGAGTCGAGGCTTTCGCTGCTTGATAACTGCAAGATCGTGCGCTTGTGCTGGGATGATCTAAGGGATCCGACAAAGCTCGATCGCAAGCTCAAGGTCGCCGGCGTGCCGCGTGCGTGCTGAGGCAGTTGCAAGGCGTTTGGCTGCACGAGCGTGGAAAATCAGACGGACGAGCGTGGAAATCTGGACGCTTGTTGAATGAGCGTGGATAATCTCCCACTTTTGGCTCGTAAGGGGGCCCAAAGTGGGAGATTATCCACGCTCATCTTGCGGGTGCGAAACAGCGGCGATCAGGCGCTGACGATGTGGGGCAGCGGCAGGTCGTGGGCGTCGGTGGGAGCGTGGTCGACGCGCTGTTCGTCAAAGGCGATGCCGATGATCTGACATGTGGCCGAAAGCGTGGGTAGGTAGCGGTCGTAGCAACCGCCGCCGTAGCCCAGGCGCGCGCCGGTTTGGTCGAAGGCCACGAGCGGCACGATAATCATGTCGAGAACATCGGCAGGCACGATAGGGAAGCGATCGCTGTCGATGTCCATGGCCGTGAAGGCCCGCGTGGGGTGGGCGATAAACGGAGCCGCGGACGCATCGTCGACAGCAACTGCCCGTATGCACATGCGCTGGCCACAAGCTGTGGCTTCGGCTGCCGAGAGCATGCACGGATAGGCCACGCGCCAGTCGCGTTTAGCGGCCGCCGCGGCAAACGCGGCAGGATTGACTTCGGAACCCATCGCGGCATAGACGGCAACGGTGTGCGGTGCCGCGGGATCCGAGCGACCCAGTCGCTCAACAAGCCGCGCACAGATAACGGCAGACTTCGCCGCCCGCACATCCAAATCAATCGCATCGCGCCGGGCAATCACCGCTCGCCGCAATTTAGCCTTGTCCATCCCAACCTCCTCTAGCAAACCTGCCAAAAAGGGACAGGTTTATTTTGGCAGGTTTTATCTGGGTAAACAGTAAAAACAACCACGAAGGGGACACATGCACCTTCGTGGTGGTCTGTGCTGTGATGGGCGTCTGCGGCGGTTTGTCTCGATCTGTAACAGTAACTCGGCAAAATTGGACTTAGATGTTACAGATTGAGACAAAGAGTTGGTGCCGTTCGGGAACGTCTCGATCTGTAACATCTGGAGCCGATATTGCCGTCTAGATGTTACAGATCGAGACAAACCGCCGCGGTGGGCTGCGCCGCCCCGCTCAGGCCGCAGAAAAAAGGTAGATTTTCGGGCATGTCCCAAAAATCTACCTTTAGTGCCTTAGCCTAGCAGGTCGACTACGTTGAAGCCGGCGTTGCTCTTGGCGATGACTTCGCGGCCGCCAAAGACGCAGGTAGGCGACTCGGCTGCGATGCGCGTCACATCGGCGCCGAGCGAGCGCAACTCACCGGGCGTGGCGGCGAGCATCTGGGCGCGACGCTCCTCGCGCGCATGCGGATCGAGCCCGGCCAGGTAGGTCGTGTTGCGGCGCTTGGTGAGCGCGTACGGCTTCACCGGCGCGTCCATGCCGCTTACGCAGCTCACGATAAAGCCCTCAAAGGCGGCTTCGTCGGGCTCAAAGCTGCCGAGCCATTCGCCTGCGCGCTCCACGCGCTCAATCGAAGGATCGATCGCCGGGTCGCGGTAGGTGTAGAACGCCGTCTGGCGCTCGCCGGCTGCGCGGAATCCGCAGCCGTACGCACCGCCCTTCACGCGAATCTCGTTCCACAGGTAGTCGTAAGAGAGCGCGTTGGCAGCCACGGCCCAAGCGCCTGTCACGTCAATGCCCAGGCGACGCGGATCGCACGCACGCGCGGCAAAGCAGATGTCGCTGGGGATCACGAAAGCCTCGTGGCGGTCGCACGGCGTCGGCACCACGAGCGCGTCGTTGCCGGCAATGCCCGCCGCACCCGCGCCCAGCCCCAGGTCGCCCGCAGCATTCCAGTACGCGTCAAAGTCCTCATCGCTGCCGGTAAAGCTCGCCAGGCAGCCGTCGGCCACAAAGATACGACCTGCCAGCTCGGTAAGCTTGGCGCGCAGGCCGTCCAGGCGCTCGTCAAAGTGTTCGAGCAAATCGCGCAGGAACAGATAGAAATCAACGCCCGAAAGCTGCTCGCGCACCACGGCCGAAGGCGAGCTGTAACTCATCGCGCGACCGAGCGCCGCCGAGTGGCCGTTGTTGATAAAGCCCTGTTCAAGCCCAATGCGAATCTGTGTGAGCACGTCGCGGACGCGGTCGGCGTCGGCATCCGCCAGCAGCGTGTTCGACCACACCTCGCGCGGCAGGCTCGCCAGCGCATCGATCTTCTCGGACAGGGCGCCGGCGCTCACCAGCAGATAGGGGCGCACGCCGTCCACGTTGGGCTGGGTCATGACCTCGGTCGTAAAGCTCAAAAAGCCCAGCTTGCCGGCTAGCAAGTTGTCGAGTTCCTCGGCCGAATGCTCGCTCGTGGGCAGCTGTTTGAGCAGGCGGCAGAGCAGCGTTACATAGGGCAGGTCCTCAAACGCGACGCAGCTCAGGTCGAAATACTGCATGGCGTAGGCCAGACGGTTGGTGGGGATGCCGTGGCGCAAGCAGGGGATGGGCGCGGTCGTGTCTACGACCAGCGGCGGCTCGGGGCGCGCCTCGCCAATGTCGGACACGCGCAGGCGTGGTAGTGTGGCCTTGGCCTCGGGTGTGTCCTCCGCCTCCTGCGCGGCACGCAGCGCGGCCGTGCGCTCGACCACGTCGGCCAGCTCGGCATCGGTCATGGCGTCGCGCTTGGCTGCCAGCTCGGCGGCCTCGGCGCTCTCCGAACCCTCGGCGGCGTCCACCGGCACCAGCTCGACCAGCGCCATGTGGTCGTTTTCCAGCGCCAGCTCGCGCAGCAGGTCCTCAAAATAACTGCCGTCCAGCTCGTCGCGCAGTTCCTCGTACACCGGGCCGTACTTGAGTGCCAGCGTCGCGGCGTCGTCATCGTAGAGCCAGGTGCTCAGCGCGTCGCACGCAATGGCCACGCCGTCGGCGATACCGTAGTCGCGCTGGCGCAGATCGTATTCGTTGCTGCTGATGATGGCTTCCAGGCGCTCACGCGGAACGCCGTGCTCGCACAGGTCGCGGCAGGCGTCCTGGAACACGCGGCGCAGCTCACGCGCCACGCTGGGCTGCGCGTTTTGCAGCATGATGAGCTCGTAGGGCTGCAGGCTTTCGGCCGCGGTGTAGCTCACCACGTTGCCGCCCAGGCCGGCGGCCAGAATGGCCTTCTTAACCGGCGCTTCGTTGGAGCCCAGCAGCGCCTCGAACAGGATATCCGCCGCGATCGTGCGCTTGCGGTCGAGCGCGCTGCCCAGCACCAGGCCCAGGCCCACCAGGGCGTTCTCGGGCGT
Source organism: uncultured Collinsella sp. (assembly GCA_958429225.1). GTDB lineage: Bacteria > Actinomycetota > Coriobacteriia > Coriobacteriales > Coriobacteriaceae > Collinsella. Next base: position 23,832 of record CAUAJB010000004.1, on the reverse strand, counting down.
AGTGGCCATCTCGATGCGCTTATACTCGCAGGTCACAGGCTTCTGCACGTCCAGGGGATTGGGTGCCAGCGTGGACGGGTCCTCGCCGGCGGCGACGGCGGCGTCCATGCGGCGGCTCGCGGCGCTCGGCTGCGACAGATAGCGCTCGTCCAAAAAGGCCAGTGCGCGGTCCACGTCCAGGTCGCCGTAGAGCGTGATGTAGGAGTTGGAAGGATTGTAGTGGCGCGCGTGCGTGTCCAGGAACTGCTCGTAGGTGAGCGCGGGAATCGCGCGCGGGTCGCCGCCGCTCTCGTGCGCATAGGCGGTGTCGGGATAGAGCGCGGCGTTGACGGCGTCGTCCAGCACGCTCATAGGGTCGGACAGCGCGCCCTTCATCTCGTTGAACACCACGCCGTTATAGCGTAGCGTGCCCTCGCGCAGGCTCGCGGAGTTGCCGTCGCCCTCGCCCTCGGCGCCCTCTGGCAGGTCCAGCTCGTAATGCCAGCCCTCCTGCTCAAAAATGGTGGGCTTGGTATAGATGGCCGGGTTGAACACCGCGTCCAGGTACACGTCCATCAGGTTGTACAGATCCTGCTCGTTGGTGGTGGCAACGGGGTAGATAGTCTTGTCGGGGTAGGTCATGGCGTTGAGGAACGTCTGCATGGAGCTCTTGATCAGGTCGACAAACGGCTCCTTGACGGGGAATTTGGCCGATCCGCACAGCACCGAGTGCTCAAGAATATGGAACACGCCGGTGGAATCGGCCGGCGGCGTCTTAAAGCCAATGGCAAAGGCCTTGTTTTCGTCGTCGCACGCCAGGTACAGCAGGCGAGCGCCCGAGGCGGTGTGGCGCAGCACGTAGGCGTCCGAGTCGAGCTCGGGCACGGTCTCGCAGCGCTCGACGGCAAAGCCGTGGCAGGTGGTGCCGGGTGCCAGCAGCGCGGCGGCTGCGGCGCGCGGGTCGGTTGAGGTGGTGGGCATATGCAGTCTCCTTTGACGCCCCAGCGGGGGCGAATCGAGTCGAATCCTCGAGAGTATACCCATATGGGGCCCTCGACCAATCTGCCGGATGAGCGTGGATTTTCGGACACACGAGCGTGGAAATTCGGACGCCCACCAAATGAGCGTGGATTTTCGGACGAAATCGGCTTCCAAAAGCCCAAAAACCGTCCAAATATCCACCCTCATTTCCCGACCGTCCAAAATCCACGCTCATCCGCCGCCCGCACATCTCTCATATCTCATTCGTCTCTAATACGAGAGATAACAGAAAGATGAGAGATAAATATGAGAGATAACAATGCTGCAAAGAGACAGGCAACCATGGTATTGTCTCAATATAGATTGTTTTACCAGCGAAAACATGTTTGAATGAAACAGATGACAGACATCTTATCTTTCATCTCTCACTCCTCTCTAATATGAGAGATAACAGAAAGATGAGAGATAACTGAGAGACGAAGGAAATCTATTCGCGGCATTCTTCGCAGAACCGAGCGAAAGGACGTGCAGATGAACGAAAACGAGCTGGCCGGTTTGCTCGAGTCTTTAAAGCGAATGGGTTCGGATGACCTTAGCGTCGAAGTAAAAGAGAGCGCCATGACGCTTTCCCGCGACGTATGGGAAACGGTCAGCGCTTTCGCAAACACCGCCGGCGGCATCATCGTGCTCGGAGTGAGTGAGCGCGCGGGTTTTGTTCCAGTTGCAAACTTTGAGACCGAGAAAGTGCTCAACCAATTCGTGGCGGGCATGGGCGATGCCGGCGGTCGCGGAAAGCTGGCCAATCCGCCCAAATACACCATTGAGCGCGTGGAGCTCCAGGGCACCGTGGTTCTGGTCATCACGATTGAGGAGCTCGACCCGTCGAGCAAGCCTTGCTATGTCATAGAGCGGGGCGCTCAAGGTGGCAGCTACAAACGCATCGATGACAAAGATGTCCCGCTTTCGTCGACCGAGGTTTTGGCACTGTCGTCATACGAACGGACGAGCCCTAGCGATCGCGATGCGGTGCCCGGCACGAGTGTGGGCGATCTCGACGAGTCGCTGGTCGACCGCACGATAGAACGCGCCTATTCGTTGACGCCTCGAGCGATGCGTGGTGCGACGGACAAGAAGACAAAGATGGAGCGTCTGAATCTCCTCGACTTCCAGGGCAATGTTACCAAGGCCGGCCTCCTTGCCGCGGGCGTTTACCCTCAGCAGTTCTATCCCAAGCTCTTCATTGATGTGGCTGTCCATGCGGGAACTCAAAAGGGCGCTGCGGGACCGCTAAGATTTATGGACCGCACAGTCTGCGAGGGCACCCTGGGCGAGATGATTTCGGATACTGTCGCGGCTGTCGCCAAAAACCTGCGCCGCACCTCTACCGTCCAAGGCATCTCGCGTATCGACTCGCTGGAGATTCCCGAGGAGGTCCTGCGCGAGGCAGTCGCCAACGCGGTTATCCACAGGGAATACGGGGATCGGTTCTGTGGGCAATCGATCGCCGTCGACGTTTTTGACGACCGTATCGAGGTGACGAATCCCGGCGGCCTTTATGGAGGGAAGACTCGCGAGAGCTTGTTTGACGGCAGCTCCCGATGCCGTAACGCGACGCTCGTGAAACTCATGTCGATTGTCCCGCTGCCGGATGGCGCAGGTTCGCCGGCTGAGGGCAATGGCTCGGGCATCCCGATGATAATCGATGCCATGCGCGCGCATGGTCTGGCCGAGCCCCTGTTCTGCCCGGGGTTCGATCGGTTCAAGGTCGTACTTTACCGTTCAAAGATCGAGCCGGTCGATCATGGCGGGGGCTTAATTGTGACGGCACTCAAACACTACGGCGAGCTGGGGACGCGTGAGCTGGCAGAACGCACGGGGCTTACAATTTCCCAGGTTAGGTCGCGCGTCAACGCGCTCATTGCTCAAGGCGAGCTTGAGCCCACGGCGCCGGCGACGAGCCGCAACCGCAAGTATCGACTGTCAGAGCGCGTGGAATAAATGCGTTAGTGGACGAGGCGACCCAATAATCGACCCTCAATTGGCGCCCACTAAGGTAAAGCGGTTGTTACTCAGTCGACGGTGATGCTAAAGACTCGGCTTACGCCGGCATGGCCCCGAACCCGTCCATCAAGAACAGCCTAAGAACCAGCTTGATGACATTTCCCGGTTTGACTTCAGCCGCGTCAAAGACGTGGCGCTCGGCGAGCTCGCTGCAGTATGCATAGATGTTGTGGATAAGGTCCGCGCCCGAAAGCGTAAACATGTAGCCTGCGTCCGAAAGCGCATTGGGCGCGGCGGGCAACTTGGCCATGTGGCAGAACGTTTGCAGGTCGGGCGCCATAACATTCTGGTAGTCGAGGTGGCCGCCGGCATCCTGTTCGGCAAGCTCCAATTGGCGCACGAAATCCAGCGCCGCTGCCAGCACAAAGCTCGGCGTAGGCGCGTTGACGTCCTGAGTGGTCGCCACGAGCCTGCCCGCCGCCTGCGTGACAAGCCAAGCGACCTCGCGCTGGCAACGCACGGCCTTGCGCGTAACCGGCTTGATGGACGAAGAAGAAACGCTCCCCTTAGGCGGATTCGAAGCAGCCATAAGACCCTCCCATGAACAATCCGGCCCAACAAGCCCGGATGAAACACGTGTTACATCAGTATACGGGGAAGTGGGGTGGAAAAACGGAGTCGACAGCGTGAACTGCCGGCTCCGGATTGCTTGCCTTAGAGGCCGTACACTTCGACCATAGCTTCGCCAATGCGATGGGGCACGCCGGTGACGAGTGCGTTGCCCATGCAGAAGGCCCGATGGCCGTCGGTCATGCCCGTATCGGTCCAACCTTTCGGGAATCCCTGAAGCTGATCGAGCTCGTCGGGAACAAGACGGCGGAAACGGCCATCGGGACATTCGATGACGTGCTTGAAGCGGCTCGCTCCCGTGCCGCCTTCTCCTGTGAGGATGGTGCGGCTCGGCTTGTCGGTGGCATCCGGGAAGCTCATGGCTCCCTCGGAATACGTGTACGTATAGCCTGTCTTTTTGTTAGTGCGCTCTTCGCGCTTGCTGCCCTTAAGGTAGCGCCAGTCGGGAAGCTTTTCGTCGGAGATGTAGAACTGCTCCGGGACATCAGCCTCGTCGACAAGCACGTCGCCAAGCACGTGGCGCTCACCGTGATAGTCCTCGGCAAAGTCGCAGGTCAGAACATGACAGCCCTGCATGACGCCAGCATTCTTGAATTGAGAGGTCTTTTGGCCGACGCCAAAACGAGTTGAGTTCTCGTAGGGGTCGGGCAAAACGTCGAGCTCGGACATCTCGTCGGGATAGATGGCGGGGAAGGCTTTAGCCATGACGCCGTTGTGCATGCGATTAACGAGATCAACCTTGCCAGCGTCCTTTTCGCAGAAGATATAAACACGCTTGCGACGCTGGGGGAAACCGTATTCGGCAGAGTTGACCACGCGCCATTCGACCGTGTAGTCGAGGTCGGCAAGACAGCTTAGGATGATGGCGAAGTCGCGACCGCGTTGAGACGCGGGCGACTTGAGCAGGCGGTCGACGTTCTCAAAGAGACCGAACTTGGGCTTCTTCATTTCGAGGAAGTGATAGATGTCCCACCAAAGGACGCCCTTCTTGCCCTCGATGCCGTGTGCCTGATTGAGCGGACGCGCGACAGAGTAGTCTTGGCAGGGGAAACCGCCAACAACCATTTGAACATCGGGAATTTCGATTTCTTTCGCCTCGGCCTGCTCCAGGACCTTATTGATGTCTTCGTTGACGACGGAATCATTGCCGAAGCGATCCATGTAGCAACGGGCCGCGAACTGACGCGCCTTGGTTCCGGGCGGCTCCCACTGATTGGCCCAAATGGTGCGAAAGGGTCCGGCGGGCTTCATGTAGAAATCTGGATAACGAGGGTCAGCATAGCCTTCGAGGCCCAAACGAAATCCGCCGACGCCAGCAAAAAGCTCGGCGATTTTGACCTCTGACATACTCACTCCCCCAAATCGCTGCAAATGCAAAGATCAAGGGTACAGAAATCGGGTTGCAAATGGAAGATCCCTTGGGGGATCTTCACGGTATAACCCGAATTTACAGTAGCATACGTATTAGATCATGTCTTATTTCGAGAGGATTTGCCATGTCCAAGAAGCACCTCGATTTCAAGCGCATGCTTGACGATACTGATTTTTCTGACCCCTCTAGCATCGAGCGGTATGCTGCCAATCTCGACGGGATGACGTTTCGCGACATTCTGGAGCTTGGCATTGCGCCGGAGGGGGAGAGCGCGCCTAAGGACTTTGGATCCAAGAAGTACAAGGGCGGTATGGGAACCCTGATCGAGGAGCGTTACTTTGGCTACAAGGCCAACAGCGACGACCGGCCGGACTTTCCCGAGGCGGGTGTCGAGCTCAAGGCAACGTGTTTTGACGTACTTAAAGACGGTCGTAAATCTGCCGGTGAACGTCTTGTCTTGACGATGATTCCCTACGACCGTCCCGTTTCGCTCGACTACGACAGCTCGCATCTCAAGACCAAGCTCAGCAATATCCTGCTGATTTATTACGGCCGTGACCGCTCCATCGACAAATACGACCAGCGCATTGAGCGTGCAGTCATGGTTCGTCTGCCCGAAGAGGATATGAAGATCATTCGCGCCGACTACGAGAAAATCATTTCGTACATTCAGGATGGTCGCGCAGACGAGCTGTCGGAGGGCATGACCACCTACTTGGGCGCCTGCACAAAGGGCGCAACCGAAGCGACAATGTGGGTCGACCAGTACTACGAGTACTTCAATACCGATACGGGCGAGATCGAACGCCGTCGCGCGAAGCGTCGCGCCTTTTCTCTCAAACGCTCGTACATGGACTATGTGCTTCACGCCTATGTTCTCGGTGCCCCGCGTATCGGCGAGAGCATCGTTCGAGGCGACGACGAGTCCATTGATTTCGAAAGCTACGTAACTGGACTGATCGGGCAACACTATGGCGAAACTGATCGCCAGATTGCGGAGCAGTACGGCTTGGAATACACAGGAAACAAGGCGCAATGGACGACACTCGTTTATTGCATGCTCGGCATAAAAAACAATGCTGCCGAGGAGTTCGTTAAGGCTGGGATTAACGTCCGCGCTTGTCGCGTTAATAAGAGGGGGCACATCGAGCAAGCAATGTCCTTCCCTCCGTTTGAGTTTAAGCAGCTAATCAATGAGGATTGGGAAACGTCTTCCTTCCGTGCGCGCCTTGAGACCAGTCGTTTCTTCTTTGTCGTGTTCCGTGAGGACCACGAGGGGGAGTGGCGCCTTGACCGCTGCCTATTCTGGGCAATGCCGGCAAACGAAATCGAAGGCCCCGCAAAGGCTTGTTGGGATGAGACACGAAAGGTCATTCGCGAGGGCGTTGAGCTCAATCCGTATCGGGATGCAAGCGGAAAGCTCAAAGTGACCAACAACCTGCCCGGTATGGCAGACAACCCGATCGTTCACGTCCGCCCGCATACCTCAAAAGCTGCGTACAGATTCGCCGACGGAACCGAAATCGGCGATATTGCGAGGAACGCCTACGAGTTGCCCGACGGACGTTGGATGACCAGGCAATCGTTCTGGTTTAACAAGGGCTATTTGGAGCATATTTTGGGACTGTAACAAGACCGTCTTCACATGCTGGTGCGCCCCGGACGCTGTCACGGCTGTGGTATCGATGTCGTGTATGACGATGCGGACACCTAATTGTCTGTCGGGTGCTTCTGCCTTTGGGCGATACCTTGCCGCCAGGAGCGCTCGCCGGTACCTAAGATATCTTACAGGTAGATCCCCTCGCACAGGGGCTTGTGGAACTGGGTGTGGTGGTCGCGTGCCCAGGTAAAAAGTGCCTGGTCAAAGTTGCCCTGTCTGGCGTGGATGCCAAAGACGCCGGCGACTTCCACGCGCACGAACTCCAGCGCGGGCAGCTTGTTGATGGCCGTGAGCGCAAACGGCGACATGGGCTCCTCGAACAGGTAATGGCTGCCTTGCAGCGCGCCACAGGCGGTGCAGGTGCTGGCGAGCGATACGGTTTTGGTGGTGCGCGACGTTACGGGCTTGTAGCCGCAGCGCTCGCGCAGGTAGTCGCGGATCTCGGCCGGCACGCAGCCCAGCGCGGGAACGATGGCTATGGCGTTGGCGCGGGCGGTGTCGATCGCGATGTGGCCCGCGTCGTCCATGGCGGGCGCAGCGCCGGGCGCGGCCTTGCTGTCCGAGTCCTCGGCCAACCGATACGGAATGCCAAAGGCCGCGACCGTCGTCTGCTCGTGGCACTTCCAACATTCGCGCTTGCCAAGCACCAGATAGATGTAGGGCGCGCTGGGGTCGGAACGATCCACGCCGGGCAGCCACGCGGCAAAGGGCTCGGGGTTGACGCCATCGGGCACGTACCAGATCTTCTTGACCCGGTCCCACTTGGCGCCCAGGGCCTTGGCCTGGTCTTTGTGCGAAAAGGGAACATCGAGCTCGGTGCGCATGGCGGCTCCTTTGTGCGGCTTGCGGTGCATGTGCTCCAAGGATACCCCAGCGGCGGACGTCCGATGCATGCCGACGGAATTGCTGATGTTCTTGCTGTTGGCCGCGGCTGTTTGCGAACGCGACGGTGCCGTTGGGGCATTGCTATAAGTCAGCAAATGAGCAATTTGGCCGTCCAAGCAGTCGCAAAGCAAAATGGAAGTCCCGCGCCGTCAAGCAGTTTTGCCACTGCTGCACTACATAACCACAGTTAAACGCGGCAATTCGCTCTTGTACAGTCTTAACCGTGATCACACGTCATTAGTAGCTCAGAGGTTAGGGCGGTGACTGAATGGCTCGGTACAAAGGCGAGAATAGGGCATGGGAAGGAGCCGCTCGGCTGCTCGCAAATCCGGCGCGCGGACGTGAAGGTGTGCGAGACCCCCTAAGCACGTGGCCGAGATTGGCGGGTGGAGCCTGCGCCAAGTCCAGAAGTGGTGCGCGGACGGGACGCTCCCCGCGATGATGATCGGCGGCACCTGGGCGATCAGCGGGCAGAAAATCTGCGACATGCTCGGCATTGAGGACTAGCGATGCCTATGGAAGCATTCAAGGAAAATGACACCGGTGGCCGTATACTTGGCGGCGGGGCCACCGGCGGCGAGTGGACAGGCCGGGGGCCTGTCGTGGCTGCATCTTACAGCTCGGTCACGGGGAGCGCCGCCTCGCAGCTCGATTGCGGGGTGAGCCAGCATGAACGATAAGGAGAAGGCCGACTTGGCGTTCCTCTCTATGGAGCCGCCCAAGAACTACGAGACTTGGAAGAACATCGGCATCAGCTACGAGGCCGCTGGAGGCGACCACGACACGTTCCTTAGCTGGTGCTCCCACGACCCCGAGAAGTACGACGAGGCCGTTACCCGCAAGCTCTTCGAGCATGTGGACGAGGGCGGTAGGATCACGGCGGGCACGCTCTTCTGGCATGCGGCGAACGCAGGCTGAAAGAGCACGGGCGACCATACAAGCGGAGCGCTTTGCACGGCCTCCGGCGGCCAGGACCTCTCCGGATTGCCGTACTTGGAGCAGGCGATCAAGCAAATCGAGGCCAAGGCGTTTTACCTGCACTTCTGCTGTTTACGGGAAGCAAACAGCCGTTCGGTGACGTTTTCAAGCTCAGGTCTCCAATCCCTCTGATTGCTGCTAATCTATAAAGTTAGCGAGTTGAATTCTTTTCGAGTTTGTGACGCTCGCATACGGTCATTCTAGGACGCCGAAGGGGTGATTGCGATGAGCGTTGATAGTTCCACGGAGGATAAGGCTCAGAGCGCCTCCATTGGTGCTGTGGATTTGTTTTGCGGGGTCGGGGGCCTGACCTACGGTTTACGCACCGCTGGCATCGATGTGGTGGCTGGGTTTGACCTCGATTCCTCTTGCCAGTACGCCTACGATGCGAACAACGGCAAGGATAAGTTCATCTGCAAGAACATCGCCGAGGTCACCGGGGAGGAAGTCAAGGAGCTCCTGAAGGACTTTGACATCAAAGTCTTGGTAGGGTGCGCTCCTTGCCAGCCCTTCTCGAAGCACCGCAAGGACAAGAAGCATCGCGAGAAGCACAAGGACTGGGGGTTGCTTGCGCAGTTTGGGAGGCTTGTACGTGAAGTGCAGCCAGATTACGTGTCCATGGAGAACGTGCCCGAGCTCGAGAAGGAGAGCATCTTCTCTGGTTTCTTGAACACGCTTAAGGAGTCCGGATACTCGGTGGAATACAGCGTCGTAAAGGCTGAGGAGTACGGTGTGCCCCAGCATCGGCGGCGATTGATTCTGCTAGCTTCTAGAAATGGGTCCATCAGCTTGATTGACCCTACGAATGATAACGCTCATGCTGTTACGGTTCGGCAGGCAATAGGTGCGCTGCCTGCCGTGAGCGCTGGCGGCTCTTGCAGGGGGGACTCTCTGCAAACGGCGTCGGCGCTATCAGAACTAAACTTGAAGCGCATTAAGGCTTCGACGCCTAATGGCACGTGGCGAGATTGGCCTGAGGATCTGAGGCTTGATTGTCATAAAAAGGCTGCTGGCCAAACGTACCCTGCGGTCTACGGGAGGATGGCTTGGGACGAGACGTCCCCAACTATAACTACGCAGTTCTATATGTACGGTACGGGCCGGTTTGGGCATCCAGAGCAAAATCGAGCCCTAACCTTGCGTGAGGGTGCCGTCTTGCAGAGCTTCCCGCAGGATTACAAGTTCATTAGGCCTGGCGAGAAGATCAGCAAGAAAGCTGTGGCACGGCATATTGGAAACGCCGTGCCACCAAAGCTCGGCGAAGCGGTTGGCAAAAGCATAATTGCCGCTTGCGTACACTAGCCCTCTTCTGATTCGGTCATACCGCGCCGATATTCACCGGCGTTGAGGTAGGTCGAAACATCCTTGCGGAGCTGCATCAAAAATGAGTCAACATGATTGACTAGCTCCGCAAGCTCCGATGTTGTCACCTGATTGCTTGCTTCTGCAAACGAAATTGATCCATGAGCTAGGTCATTCCGTCGATTCTTGATGTCTTTAAGCTCGCTCTTAATCTCATCCCTCTTGCAGTTCGCTATATCATCATGAATCGATATTCCGTGGTCATCAAAGAGCTTGAGGATTTTGTCTGCATCTAGATTTCCACCGGCGATGGTGTTCCGAACGCTGAATTGAAGTACGTTATTTTTAACAGCATGATCAAGCAACCTCTTGCTTATGGACTCGGCAGTACTATTGCTGGCTTTTGGGTCGCTCAACCCGTTATACATTTGGGTATGGTGCCAAATCGATTGAAGCTTTTCGGAAACCTCAGCGTAGCCGCAACCCTCGTCCTTTACTCTGTCGTAAATCGCCTGCATGAGATTAGTGACTGAGTACTCAATGATGTTGTAGATCATAAGCTTGACGTTGGAGCGGATGACACTGGAAACGAGGGTCACATCTGGTGTCGATGAGGGCAGGCCACTGGGATTTGCCTTTTCAGCGATTTCGTACGCTCCTCGCATTACAGCATTGTAGCGCACGCCCTCTGCACCTTGGTCAAGCGAATCGAGCAGGGTCGCGAGCGTAATCATGCTCTTGGTCTCACCAAGGCGGTCGTTGTAGACCTCTTCGTACCCCAAGTTAAAGTCATTGGAATCCATAAGGTTTACCGCTCCGCCTTCAGCTTGTTGGCAACGAAATCAATGCGAGCTTTCAACTTGGCCTTTACGTTTGCCGAGTCTGACCGCACAAGGGTCTGGAACTCTTCGCAATCAACCCAAGACATGTCTTTGCGCGAAAGGTCCTTGTCCTCCGACAACGCCACGGCAACGCCGACCGCAATAGCTTCGAAACGCGCATGAGGAGTCGTTTTTCCTGTCGGTGTCTTTTTGAAACCCCTGTCTCCCAAGCACTTCTCAACGTATTCCAACATTTCTTTGAAGCGAGCGACGAGTTCATTGCGCTTGTCAGGTGACTCGGCAAGCTCGATGTTCATGCGATTCGTGTATTCATCCAGGTAACTAGCAACGCGGTCTTTGTAACCCTCGAAATCTGGGTAGCCGTCTGCATAGGCGAAGAAACGAGTGACAAGTTCCATGTCATCGTAGTGTTTGCGCGCCGTCTCGCTTAACGGGGCAAGTTTTATAAAGAGCGGATCTTTGGAGAGCTCGCTTACTAGTTTTGTAAAATCGCCGCCCATGGAGCCACGGCGAATTTCTTGCGATTTGAGCTGCTTGCCCGATGAATTGATACGACGAAAAATCTCCTGTCGGACGTCAAAGGTGGTCCCTTCCTCAAGGTAAACCACTCGAAAGCTCGCGTTATCGAATCTTCTTTGTACTTCTATGGGAAGTTCTGAATAGGTCTTTCCGTTGACAGATGTAAGGATGTCTAGATTGCACAAGGTTAAATCGCCTCTGGCAAAGTTCACCAAGGCGTTCATCCTTTGCGCTCCATCAACGATTTCCGTTCTGCCATCTTCAGCATCGGCAAAGAACATGTAGGGAATGGGCAGGCCAATTAGCACAGACTCAATAAAGTAGCTGCAGTCAACGTCCGTCCAGACGAAGTTCCGTTGATAGTCAAGCGGAATGTAGAATGCATCAGCATTGAACTTATTGATGAGGTATTCCGCAACGTATTCGCGAGTGCTGAATCGCACATCCTTTTTCTTGTCGCGAATCTGTTCGGAAATCTCGATCGTCTCACTTTGTTGATCAGTCAATCGCCTTCACCTCAATCTATAGCAGGACGAAGCCAACTTAGGTCTGACTGGCTGTGGGATGTGAAGCCCTCTCCCATAACCAATGCTGCACTCTAATGATACCAGCAGATGCCTGGCATTAGAGTCGTGCCCCTCTGCCACTTTGTGACGCCCGTCTAGGCTGCTCGTATCGAGTAACTGGGCGGGCGCCTTGTTGTGCCTGCCGCGATTTGAAAGCAGGATACATGGACGGTGAGACTCATGGCGACGAGGCGGCGAAGGTCGAGCTCGCGGAAGGGCAAGAGGACGCGAGGTCGGCAGAGGTGGCGGACGCCCTTCGCTCGGGGATCGAAGCGGTGGAGGGCGCAGCAGCCGACGAGCGCGTGGAGTACTGAGCTCAGGCTCGCTGGGGCGCGGAGCGTCAAGGCCGCGCGTGCCCTTCTCGACGAACACGGGGGCGACGTGGGCGCGCTCAAGGAGGCGGAGCCCTGACTCTTCTCGGTCTCCCCGCGTCCGCTGGGACCACGGGGCTGCCAAACGCGGGAGCCGCTGTTTGTGTCGACGACAAGCTGAACATTGTGGCGCGACCAAATTGAGCACTTTGGCAAACACGCCGCGTTAACCTATCCCACCGCCTTGCCGAGTATGAGCGTCGCCTCCATACGGTGACTCGCGCCGGTGAACTCGACCAGGCGGCCGTGGTGGACGATGCGGTCGATCATCGCCGCCGCCATCTTGTCGTCCCCCAGGACCGTGCCCCACTTGCTGAACTCAATGTTTGTGGTGATGACCAGGCTGTGCCTCTCGTAGCAGTCCGACACCCCCTGGAACAGCAGCCTCGCGCTGTCGAGGTCCAGCGGCACGTAGCCGAACTCGTCCAGGATGACCAGGTCGTTTCTGGCGATGTCCCTCATCGCCGCCTCCAGCGAGTGCTCGCGCGCCGCCTTTTGGGATACATTTGGGATACAGCGCTATATACAAGAAACCGGTCTACCGCATTTCCGCAGGTAGACCGGTTGAACAATTGGTGGGCGTTAGAAGATTTGAACTTCTGACCTCTTCCGTGTCAGGGAAGCGCTCTCCCCCTGAGCTAAACGCCCGATCAAGGGTGCGCAAGTGCGCAAGGGATAATATAACGGAGCCTGAACTCGGTGGCAAGAACATTTTTAAAAATCGCTTACATTGTGGAATTCGAGGGCTTTGTCATATCCATTTCAAAAGAGTCTGCTGCCGCGATTTGGCTGTCGCATAATGCAGGGCCATTGCGGTATCGAGCTATAGAAAGACGCCTGCGGAATTGTCCTACCGATAAGCGGACAAGCCTCCGGCTGGTGCCTTCGCCGTGGTAAGGTAAGCCGAATTGCTTCCAGACTGTTTCGGGGGAGTGGAATGAGCAAAGAGCGTGTCGAGCAGGTCGAAGGCGCAGGGGCTTCGGTGCCGATGACCGATATATCGAACATTGATGTGCCCGAGGGCACCGACGAGCTCAGCCGCAGCACCCGCCGCGCCTGGCGCGAGCGCCTGAACAGCGCTTCGACGCGCAAGTTGATCACAGGCGTCTTGGCTACGCTGGTGGGTGGTTCGTTTTGGGGCTTCTCGGGCACCAGCGCGAGTTTTCTGTTCGATACCTATCACGTCGACACCTTGTGGCTTATGAGCGTGCGCCAGATTCTCGCCGGTCTACTCTTTATGACCGTGGTTGTTACGCGCGACCGCGAGCGCCTGATTAAGCTCTGGACCACACCCGCCGATTGCAAGCAGCTGCTGCTCTTTACCGCCTTTGGCCTGCTGTTCAACCAGTTTTGCTATCTTTCGGCCGTGCGCCTGACGAACGCCGGAACCGCGACGGTGCTCCAGTGCCTGCAGCTCGTTATCATCATGGGCTACACCTGCGTGACCGATCGCCGCATGCCGCGTACTCGTGAAGTCATCGGCATTGGCCTGGCTCTGGGTGGAACTTTTTTAATCGCCACCGGCGGCGACCCCACCGGCCTGAGCATCTCGCCGCTTGGCCTGGCCGCAGGCCTTATGTGCGCGGTCAGCGCCACCTGCATGGCGGTGATTCCCGCCAAGATTTTGCCCGAATACGGCAGCCCCATCGTTACGGGCTCTGCCATGCTCACGGCGGGCGTGGTCTCGTGCGTCTTCGTGCAGCCCTGGGCGCATATGCCGGCGCTCGACGCTGCCGGCGTCGAGGCGCTCGCGGTGTTCGTGGTTATCGGCTCGTTTTTTGCTTACATGCTCTATATGCAGGGCGTTAAGGACATCGGCTCGGTACGTGCGAGCCTCATCGGAACTGTGGAGCCGGTTTCGGCGACCATCACCAGCGCCGTTATGCTGGGGACGGTGTTTTTGCCGACCGACCTTATCGGCTTTGTCATGATCATCGTGATGATGTTCCTCACGGTGTAACTGGCGCCGCTGCCAAGACGGAAAAGGTGTTGTGCCGCATTTTCGCCAATTGACGTCCGTGTCTGGAGTTTAGCTGTCGATGCTCAAAATGCCATAAACTAGTAACGTTATGGACTTTTTCATTGCGACTCAATTGCGAGGATTTCTTTATGGCTGGTAATCACTTTAAGGGCAGCGATAGCGGCCGTCCTGCAGTTCCGCCGCGTCCGAACGGGGCTGGTAAGGCCGGCACGCCGGGCGGCGCTGGACAGGGCGGTTCCGGTAAGCGCGTGTCCCCGGGCGAGACGGCGATGTTTACCGCTCTGTACGAGCAGTCTCAAAAGGCAAAAAAGACCGGCCGTGCAAGAGGGAATGTCTTTGCGGACGGTGCAACCTCCACGTCGCAGCCGAGCGGGGCTCCTTCGGTACCCGCGAACAACGCAGGTGCTGCCAACGCCGCGAATGGCGCCGGCAACGTTAATGCCGACAAGGCCGCCAACAATACTCCCTCTGCCGGTGGCGCGGGGCTTACGGGTAACCTTGGCACGATTTACACCGGCGCCTCCGAGACTGGCACGTTCGCCCGCCTGGATGATAGCGGTGCCGAGTTTGCGGGCTCGGGTTCCAAGGAAGATTATTACGATTTTGGCTTGAACTACGGTAGCGACGCTTCGTCGAGTTCGACCTCTGACGGTCTGGTCCGTCATCGCCATCGCAAGGGCGAGCGCAAAAAGCGTCACACCGGCGCCATTATTGCCGCTGTAGCCGCGGTGCTTCTCGTTGCGCTTGGCGCAAGCGGCTTTATGCTGCTTAACTCGGCAAGGACCGTAAAGAGCGAAGCGAAGGAGGCTGTCAAGATCGTCGGTGGCCTTAAGGACAAGGTCGCGTCGGGCGATTTTTCGACGCTGCCTGACGACGCGAAGAAGATCGATGAGCTCTGCGACAGCATGAAGGCGGAGACCTCGAGCCCGCTGTGGACGGCGGCATCGTTTATCCCGGTGTATGGCAGTGACATCAACGCAGCCCGCACTATGATTGATGCCCTGTCCGATGTCTCGAGCAACGCGCTGGTTCCCATGGCCGACAACCTTTCGCAGGCCACGCCCGGCAAGCTGTTCCAGGACGGCATGATTAACGTGTCCGCGCTGCAGGCGGTCGCCGATTCGCTTTCTGATAGCTCGAAGGTGTTCAAGAGCGCCAACGAGAAGGTCCAGGGCATTGGCGATACTCATATTTCCCAGGTGACCGAGCTGGTCGATAAGGCCAAGGACGGCTTTGCCACCCTCAACGGTGCGGTTGACGCGGCGGAGAAGGTCGCCCCCGTCCTTCCCCAGATGCTCGGCGCCAACGGCCAGACGCGCAACTACCTTATGTACGCCATGAACAACGTCGAGATTCGTGCTTGCGGCGGCTTTGGCGGTTCGCAGGGCCTGATTTCGGTTACTGACGGCCGGATGTCGATTGGCGAGTTTGTTCCCCGCATTGGACTCAGCGAGGATGAGGCAGTCGAGAGCGTCGACGAAGAGGATGAGGCGCTGTTCGGCAACCACAGTAACCTGTACAACTCGGGCAATACCTATTCGCCTGATTGGCCCCGCAACTCGCAGCGTGTCGCCGCGCTGTGGAAGTCCCAGTATGGACAGGACGTTGATGGCGTCATCGGTATCGACCCGGTGTTCCTGCAGTATCTGCTGGGCCTGGTCGGTAATGTCTCGCTGCCCGACGGAACGGTTGTCGACGGCACCAACGCCGCAAAGGTCCTCATGCACGATGTGTACTGGAACTATCCGGTCGAGGAGTCGGACGGCATCTTTGCATCCGTCGCCAGCGCTGCCTTCGACAAGATTCTTGGCGGTATCGGCGATGTCGATGTTACGAAGCTTGTCAGCGCCGTTGAGCGCGGTGCCGAAGAGGGCCGCCTGATCGCGTGGATGAGAAACGATGATGAGCAGAATGCCATCAAAGAGACGGGCATTGACGCTTCGCTGCCCAATCCGGATGATCCGAGTGCCGATCCCGTTGCCGGCGTTTACTTTAACAACCTGAGCTTCTCCAAGCTCGACTGGTATCTGAACGCCGACACTCAGATTGGTCAGGGCATCAAGAACGGTGACGGCACGTGCTCCTATCGCATCACCGTTACCCTGACGAACATCATGACGCAGGAGGAGGCTGGCAAGCTGCCCGACTACGTTGCGGCGAGCGCACCCGATGCCGCGCGTGACGACGAGCGTCTGAATGTCTCGTTGTTTGCCCCGACGGGTGGCAACATCAGTGACCTTACGGTTGAGGGTACCCAGTTTGGTCTTGGTGCCGCTACGTGGCATGGAATCCCCTTCTATTCGGGCACCGTTGACCTGCATGCTGGCGAGACGACGACGATCACGTATACGCTGACCACGTCGGCCGAGGCGGGGGACAAGCCGCTTACGCTGCGTCAGACCCCTACATGCCAGGCGGCTCGCGACAGCGCGTCGGCGTAGGGTTTTTCTGGTAGCGCAGATAATCGAGTACCATTTTGGGGCGGACAGGCAATCTGTCCGCCCCTATTTTGTAAGGAGAGCGCATGAAGTACTTTGGCACCGACGGCTTTCGCGGTGAGGCCAACGTTGGGCTGACGGTAGAGCACGCTTATAAGATTGGCCGTTTTGTGGGCTGGTATTACGGCGCCAACCGCAGTGCTAAGGCGCGCGTCATCGTGGGCAAGGACACACGTCGCTCGAGTTATATGTTCGAGGCGGCGCTGGTGAGCGGTCTGGTCGCGAGCGGTGCGGACGCCTATATGCTGCACGTGATCCCGACGCCGGGCGTGGCGCATCAGACCGTGGAAGGCTGCTTCGATTGCGGCATCATGATCAGCGCGAGCCACAACCCGTTTTGCGATAACGGCATTAAGCTCGTCAATAGCGACGGTTTTAAGATGGACGAGGACGTACTGGAGCTCATCGAGGACTACATCGATGGCAAGAGCGAGGTGCCGCTGGCCACGGGCAACCACATCGGCGCCACGGTGGACTACATGCAGGGCCGCAACCGCTACATTGCTTCGCTCATTGCAAGTGCGAACTTTTCGCTGCAGGGCGTCAAGATCGGTATCGACTGCGCCAACGGCTCGGCTTCCTCGGTGGCCAAGCCGGTGTTTGACGCGCTCGGTGCCGACGTGCGCGTGATCAATGCCGCGCCCGATGGTTTTAACATCAACGTCGACTGCGGCTCCACGCATATGGAGCGTCTGCAGCGCCATGTGGTGGAGCAGGGCCTGGACGTGGGTTTTGCCTACGATGGCGATGCCGACCGCTGCCTGGCCGTGGATGAGTGCGGTCGCGTGGTAGACGGCGACCAGATCCTGTACGTGTGCGGCGTGTATCTGAACAAGCACGGTCGCCTTTCGGGCGGTACCGTGGTGCCGACGATTGCCAGCAACTTTGGCCTGGTCAAGTCGCTGGAGCTTGCCGGTCTGAGCGCCGTGACCAGCGGCGTGGGCGACCGTCACGTGTATGCCAAGATGCGCGAGGGCGGCTACAGCCTGGGCGGCGAGCAGACGGGCCATACGATCTTTGGCGATATCGAGCGCACGGGCGACGGCATTATGACCTCGCTGCGCGTGATGGAAGTGATTCGTGCCGAACGCGAGACACTCTCGCAGCTCACGGCTCCGTGCAAGCTGCTGCCGCAGGCGCAGGTGGCCGTGCACGTGGCGGACAAGGACGCCGCGCTCGAGAACATGGGTGTGCAGAACGCCATCGCCGAGGCCGAGGCCGCGCTGGCAGGCGAGGGCCGCGTGCTCGTACGCAAGAGCGGAACCGAGTCGGTTATCCGCGTGCTGGCCGAGGCGCCCGACCAAGCATCCGCCGATGCCGCCATGAAGTGCATCGCCGCCGCGCTGGAAGCTCTGTAAGGTAGTCATTGGGGACGTTCTTAAACGACTAGGTGAAAAGGGGGGCGCTGCGGATTGGTTCTGCGGCGCCCCCTTTGCGTTGGCGTGTCGGTTATGCCTTACAGCTCGTAGAGCGTGGTGAACTTGTCCTGCAGGTAGCTGCAGTAGTAGCGGGCGTCAAAGTCCATGCCGCAGGCGCCCTTGATGAGCTCCGGCGCGTCCTTGGCGCGGCCCCACTGCCAAATGTGCTCGCCCAGCCAGGCGCGGACGGGTGTCAGGTCGCCGCTCGCGCAGGCGCCGGTAAGGTCGACGCCGTCGCGGCACATGGCCGGCACAAACATGGCGTCGTAGGCGCTGCCCAGCGCATAGGTGGGGAAGTAGCCAAACGAGCCGCCGCTCCAGTGCGTATCCTGTAGGCAGCCGTGCGTGTCGTCGGGAACGGGAATGCCCAGGTACTCATCCATGAAGCGGTTCCAAAGCGCGGGGATGTCCTTGGCCATGGCCTCGCCGGCAAACAGCATGCGCTCGATCTCGTAGCGCACCATAACGTGCAGCGGATAGGTGAGCTCATCGGCCTCGGTGCGGATCAACGACGGCTGCGCGATGTTCACGGCGCGGTAGAGCGTGTCCTCGTCGACGTCGCCGTAGACCTCGGGTGCGTGGCGGCGCAGCACCTCGAGCAGCGGTCCCATAAAGGCGCGGCTGCGACCCACGGTGTTTTCGAAGAAGCGGCTCTGGCTCTCGTGGATGCCCATGGAGGTGCCACCCTCAAGACAGGTGCGCGCATAGGCAGGATTGACGCCCAGCTCGTACATGGCGTGTCCCGCCTCGTGGATGATGCTGTAGACGTTGGAGATGCAATCGTCCTCGTAGATGTGTGTCGCGATGCGCGCGTCACCCACGGCAAAGCCCTCGCTAAACGGGTGCTCGGTAAAGGCAAGCGTGGTGTCGTCCAGGTTCAGGCCGACGAGCTTCATAAGGTCGAAGCTCATGGCGCGCTGGGCGGCCTCGGGCACGCGGGCGTGCAAAAAGTCGGCAGCGGGCTGCTGACCGCGCTCGCCGATGGCGTGCACGAGCGGCACGACCGTCGCCTTGACCTCATCGCAAAACGCGTCGAAGCTCTTGGCGGAAAGGCCGCGTTCGTACTGGTCGAGCCAAACATCGTATGGGTCGCGCTTGGGATCCATGAGCTCGGCCTGATGCTTGAGCTGGCAGACGATCTTGTCCACATAGGGCTCAAAACTCGCCCAGTCGTTGGCCGTCTTGGCCTTGTGCCACACGGCGTCGGCCTCGCAGGTGAGCCTGGTCCAGGCCTCGGCCTCCTCGGTAGGAATAACGCTTGCCTCGCGCTGGTCGCGGCCGAGCACGCGGATCTCGTCGAGCAGCTGCGGGTCGTCTACGTGTCCGCCTGCAACCGTCTCGCGCGCTAACGAGCGTACGAGCTCAACGGACTTCTCGCTGGTCAGTAGCTTGTGATGCTCGCCGGCAAGCGTGCCCATGGCGTCGGCACGGGCGGCAGCACCGTTGGCAGGAGCAATCGTCGCTCCATCGAACTCGGCAATCTTGAGCAGGTACTCGCGAGTCCACAGCTTGCCCTCGAGTTTGCGGAACTTTTTGACGGCCTTGTCGACTTTAGCGGCCTTGACGCCCTTGGCAGCCTTTGCCACGGCGGCCTGGGCCTTCTTATCGAGTTTCTTTCCCATACCGTATCCTTAATCTCGCAGGCCGAGCGCCTCGGGTGGGCGCGCGGCCAGTTTGCACAGCTACCTGCCTTGTACCCAGCGCGAACAAAACGGAACGCGGCGATATGCTCGCAGAATGTGTTATCCTATAGCCCAATGCGTTGACGGAGAGGGTTTTGCCCGTCGCGTCGCCGGCAAGAGAGGGAAGGTCATGGGCTGCAAGCCTTCCTGCGGTGGCAAGGGCCAAGCGTTCACTCCCGAGCAGCAACCTCAACGGGCACGCGGCCAGCGGCGGCGAAGCCCCAGTAGGGAAGCCGTGAGCCTCGCGACAAGGGGCAAAGAGTGGGCGCGGCGGGCCAGACATCCGCCGGGTCAAACAAGGTGGTACCGCGGAATTCAACCGTCCTTGGGCAATGCACATGCCCGAGGGCGGTTTTTTGTTACCGAACCGGGCCGCGTTTTCGCAACGTCAGACGGCGGCAGCCGCCTCGGCAAGCGGGGAACGCGAGAGACGAAAGGGAAGACATGAGTCTGATTGATGATCTGGTCAAACTCGAGGAAGAGGCCAAGGAGCTCGTCACTAGCGCCGACGACGCCGCCAAGCTCGAGGCTGCGCGCGTTGAGCTGCTCGGTCGCAAGGGCCGTATCACCGGCCTGATGCGCATGATGGGCAAGCTCGCCCCCGAGGATCGTCCCATGATGGGCAAACGCGCCAACGAGATGCGCCAGCTGATCGAGGGCATGCTCGACGAGCGCACCACCGAGATGAAGGCCGCCGCCCTCAAGCACGCACTCGAGCACGAGGCCGTCGACATCACGCTGCCGGGCATCCGTCCGCAGATCGGTCACCAGCACCTGATCAAGCAGATCATCGAGGAGGCCGAGGACATCTTCTGCGGCATCGGTTACACCGTCGAGTCCGGCCCCATGGTCGATACCTCCTACTACAACTTCACCGCGCTCAACGCGCCCATGGATCACCCGAGCCGCTCGGCTCGCGACACGTTCTATGTGGTCGACAACAACCCCGGTAGCGTCGCGCATCCCGAGGCTCACGCTCACGGCGAGTCCGACGTGCTGCTGCGCACCCAGACCTCGGGCGTGCAGATCCACACCATGGAGTCGCAGAAGCCGCCCATCTACATGATCTGCCCGGGCACCGTCTACCGTCCCGACACGGCCGACGCCTGCCACCTGCCGCAGTTCAACCAGATTGAGGGCCTGGTCGTCGACGAGGGCATTACCTTTGGCGACCTGAAGGGCACGCTCGACTACTTTGTTAAGTGCATGTTTGGCGAGGACCGCAAGACGCGCTATCGCCCGCACTTCTTCCCCTTCACCGAGCCCAGCTGCGAGGTGGACGTGAGCTGCCACGTCTGCGGCGGCAAGGGCTGCAACTTCTGCAAGCACAGCGGCTGGATCGAGATCCTGGGCTGCGGCATGGTCGACCCCAACGTGCTCATCAACTGCGGCATCGACCCCGAGAAGTACACCGGCTTCGCCTTTGGTATTGGCGCCGAGCGCGTCGCGGCTCTGCGCTACGACCTGCCCGACCTCAGAACGCTCATGACGGGTGATATGCGTTTCTTGAATCAGTTCTAGGCTGCGGCTTGCCCAAGCACGGCACCTCGGCGCTCATTCGTCGCTTGCGTACCAAATACGCGGCGCTCCTCTTTCGGGCCGATCTGCCGCACTTGGACAACCCTCGCTTTGTAAGGAATGTTCACAAAGTTGAAGTTTCCACCTGCATCTCTTCGCAGGCTTTCAGTATGAAAGGAGAGCTAGATGCGTGTTTCTTACGACTGGCTCAAGACCATGATCGATATTCCGGAGGATCCCAAGACCCTTTCGGACGAATATATCCGTACCGGCACCGAGGTCGAGGCGATCGACACCGTGGGCGAGTCCTTCGACCACGTGGTGACCGCCAAGGTGCTCACCAAGACCCCGCACCCCGATAGCGATCATATGTATGTGTGCTCGGTCGACGTGGGCGACAAGAACCTCGACACCGACGGCAACCCCGCTCCGCTGCAGATCGTCTGCGGCGCGCAGAACTTCGAGGCCGGCGACCACATCGTCACGGCCATGATCGGCGCCGTGCTTCCTGGCGACGTCAAGATCAAGAAGAGCAAGCTTCGCGGCGTCGTGTCCATGGGCATGAACTGCTCCGCGCGCGAGCTCGGTCTGGGCGGCGACCACTCCGGCATTATGATCCTGCCCGAGGATACGCCCTGCGGCATGCCGTTTGCCGAGTATGTGGGCTCGAGCGACACCGTGCTCGACTGCGAGATTACGCCCAACCGCCCCGACTGCCTGTCCATGATCGGCATGGCCCGCGAGACCGGCGCCATCTTCGACCGCGATTTCCACGTTGAGCTGCCCGCCATCAAGGCCGAGACCGGCCGCGCGACCGACGACGAGCTTTCCGTCGAGATTGCCGACGAGGGCCTGTGCGACCGCTACGTTGCCCGCATCGTGCGCAACGTGAAGGTCGGCCCGTCGCCCGACTGGATGGTCAAGCGCCTTAACGCCCTGGGCGTGCGCCCGCACAACAACATCGTCGACATCACCAACTATGTGATGATGCTCACTGGTCAGCCGCTGCACGCCTTTGACCTCGACACCTTTGCCGAGCGCGATGGCAGGCGCCGCGTGGTCGTTCGCGCCGCCCAGCAGGACGAGAAGTTCACGACGCTCGACGGCGAGGAGCGTACGCTCGACGCCGGCATGGGTCTCATCACCGACGGCGAGCGTCCTGTGGCGCTGGCCGGCGTTATGGGTGGCATGGATTCCGAGATTGAGGACGACACCGTCGACGTGATGGTCGAGAGCGCCTGCTTCAACGCCGGCCGCACCTCGCACACCAGCCGTGACCTGTCGCTGATCTCCGACGCCTCCATCCGCTTTGAGCGCCAGGTCGACGAGACCGGCTGCGTGGATGTTGCCAACGTTACCTGCGCGCTCATCGAGGAGATCGCCGGCGGCGAGGTCGCCCCCGGCTATGTGGACGTGTTCCCCGCGCCCAAGACCATCGACGGCATCAAGCTGCGCCTGGCCCGCGTACGCGCCATCTGCGGCGCCGACATCGAGTCCGACTTTATCGAGCGTTCGCTCACCCGTCTGGGCTGCACCGTCGAGCGCGACGGCGAGGACTTCATGGTTACCCCGCCGAGCTTCCGTCCTGACCTGCCGCGCGAGATTGACCTGATCGAGGAGGTCCTGCGCCTATGGGGCATGGGCCGCGTGACGGCGACCATCCCGGCTGCCAAGAACCACATTGGCGGCCTGACCCGCGAGCAGAAGCTCACTCGCAAGGTCGGCGAGATTCTGCGCGCCTGCGGCCTCAACGAGACCACGACCTTTGGCTTTGCCGCCCCGGGCGACCTGGAGAAGATCGGCATGTCCACCGAGGGCCGCGGCTGCCCCGTGGTGCTCATGAACCCGCTGGTGGCCGAGCAGACCGAGATGCGTCGCTCGCTGCTGCCGGGTCTGCTGCAGTCCGTGGCCTACAACGAGGCCCACGGCACGCCCAACGTGCATCTGTACGAGGTCGGCAGCTTGTTCCACGGTCGCGAGAACGCCAGCCTGCCCAAGGAGACCAAGTCCGTGGCGGGTGTGCTCTCGGGCCAGTGGAGCGAGCAGTCCTGGAACATGAAGTACCGCAAGCTGCGCTTCTTCTTTGGCAAGGGCATCGTTGAGGAGCTGCTCGCCCAGCTACGCATCGAGAAGGTTCGCTTCCGTACCGTCGAGGGCGAGGGCTATGCCTTCCTGCAGCCGGGTCGTGCTGCCGAGGTGCTCTCGGGCGGTACCGTGCTGGGCTGGGTTGGCGAGATTCACCCCGAGGCGCGCGAGGCTATGGGCATTGACGAGGTCGTCGTTGCCTTTGAGCTCGATCTGGACAAGCTGATCAAGGGCGCCCGCAACCAGGAGAACTACCGCGAGTTCTCGCAGTACCCGGCCGTTGAGCACGACCTTGCTATCGTGGTCGACAACACTGTGACCTGCGAGGATCTTGAACGTCGTATTACGAGTGCCGGCGGCAAGCTGCTCGAGGGCGTGCGCCTGTTCGACGTCTACCGCGATCCGGTCCGCATCGGTGCGGGCAAGAAGTCCATGGCCTTCGCGCTTACGTATCGCTCCGACGACCACACGCTCACCAGCGAAGAGGTCGAAAAGGCGCACCAGAAGATCGTCACCAAGGTGTGCAAGGGCGTAAACGGCGAGGTCCGCGGCTAGGTCCTGCGC
>CAUAJB010000003.1 GCA_958429225.1 uncultured Collinsella sp. | reverse complement strand
TCGCTCAGCAATTCATTTGACTGAATAGGAAAGAAAGGAAAAAATAGGAAAAAAAGGAAAGGAGACTTATGACTGAAACCATCTTCTCCCCCTCATTTGGAAATCGCCCGTCCTATCTGGTGGGTCGCGGGAACGTGATTTCGACATTCATCTCCGGTCTTGAGCAGGAGCCGGGCAATCGAGACCGAGCCATGCTCATGCTCGGCCAGCGAGGCAGCGGCAAGACGGTTCTTCTGTGGGAACTTGCCGACCGCGCACGCAAGCTCGGTTTTGTTGTCGCCACACCCACCGTAGCCTCCGAAGATATGCTTGAGCGCATTGTTGAAAAAATCCAAGAAGCAGGCGAGCCTTATGTCAGCAAGCGTCATCTCCCCAAACTTTCTGGCGGTAGCTTGAGCGTCTTCGGCTTCTCAGCCGGTCTCGAGTTCACACGCGATGTGCAGGAGACCAAGAGTTTCCAGTTCAAACTCACGCAGCTGGCGCGCAAGCTGACCGAGCAGGGGCACGGCATCCTCATCCTTATCGATGAGCTCCAAGCTAATTCACCTGAGATTAGACAGCTCGTCACCGCCTATCAAGAGCTGGTCGGTGAGGGACTCAACGTCGCGCTTGTTATGGCAGGTCTCCCGGGAGCCGTCTGTGCAACGCTCAATGACCGCGTGCTGACATTTCTCAACCGCGCTCGCAAGGTCACGCTCGAACCGCTTTCAGTCGGAGATGTCGATGCCTATTATCAGCGGGCTTTCGAAGAGCTCGACCTTGATATTCCAGGCGATCTTCGCCTCCGTGCCGCTCGCGCAACCCAAGGCTCGCCCTATATGCTGCAGCTCATCGGCTATAACATCGGCAATCGCTGCAAGACAGGAGAACACGTAACGCCAGAGCAAGTCGACGGAGCTATCGAAGCGTCAAAAGCCGATTTCGAAAACGATGTTTGTGAAACGACGCTCGCCGCGCTATCGGACCAAGACGTCGCGTTTCTCGACGCAATGACTGATGACGAAGACGCCGTTTCGCGCATTTCCGATGTAGCGAAACGTATGTCAGTCACACCCGACTATGCGCAAAAGTATCGCCGGCGCCTCATCGACGCCGGCGTAATCGAACAGGCGCGCCGCGGTTACGTGCGTTTCGCCGTTCCATATATGGCTGACTATCTGCGCAGCCAACTCTAGGCAGCCACCGCAATGGGGACAGGCACCTTTGTGGTGGTTTGGGCCCGTTTTGTCTCGATCTGTAACAGCTAGGCCGTCAAAACCGGGCCTGGTGTTACAGATCGAGATCTTTCGGGCAGCCCCTGCAGTTTGTCTAAATCTGTAACAGGTAGAGACGATTTGGCCCGCCAGATGTTACATATCGAGACAGAAGATTCTAGTCGCAGGCGATGTCGAGGTTCTTGCCAATGAGGCCTACGTAGCCGCCCTCGGCAGCCTTGGGGCTGTCAGCATGGCAGAGAACCCACTTGTCGGCCTTCCAGTAGCAGTAGCTGTCACCGGCGGTAGGCATGTCGGTTGCAGCCTCGGGGCGCGGGCCGTTGGTGCCGGCGGGAAGCGCCACCATCACCTGGAAGCCACCGTCGTCGACCATGCACGGCGTGTAGTGGAGCGTGGTGTTGAAAACCTCGACAACCTTGCCCGCCGGCACGCGGAACGCCTTGACGCACGCGGTATCGAGCTTGCCGTCCTCGATCTCCCAGCGATGCGCCACGAGCAGGATAAAGTCGCGCGCGCCCAGGTTGAACTCACTCGCGCGGTGGTACTCCAGGCAGTTGAGACGCGTGTTGTGGCCGTTGCACCAGCCGAGCTGGAAGGGACGGCCACCAAACATGAGAAAGCCCAGCTTATCGGCATCCTTGACGCCCTCGAGCTCCGGCGCACTTGCAACGTACTTGCTGCCCTCGGGGATGGGCGTGGCAGAGAGCGCCTCGAGCACGGGCGACGTGAGCTCAGACGGAACGTCATCCCAAACGTTGCCATAGGATTTGAACTCGGGATCGTTGACAGAGTAGATATGCATGTTCACTCCTGTTCGTAAATGTGACTATACGAACATTCTAGAACAAACATGAGCGATTTTGAACGCTCGTCCCGACCAATCAACAAAAAGGCGCCCCCGCATAAGCGAAGGCGCCCAATGCGCGCGTTTTGGGCGATAAAGCCCTTACGCCTGCTGATAGTGCAGGTGCTTCTCGTCGATATCGGCCAGGTCGCGGTCGAGGTAGCGGCGCGCAAGCCAGTTGGCCATGGGGAGGTTCTGGTCCAGGTAGTTACCGCATTCCTCGGGAGCGGCACCGGGGACATCGCCCTCAAAGTCGGCGACAAACTCAAACAGCTCGCGGACGAGCGGCAAGATCTTCTCGCTCGTCAGCTCGCCAAAGACAACCAGGTAAAAGCCCGTGCGGCAGCCCATGGGGCCAAAGTAGACAATGCGGCTCGACCACTCGGCATGATTGCGAAGGAACGTCGCGCCCAGGTGCTCGATGGTGTGGCACTCGGCCGTGTTCATGACCGGCTCCTTGTTGGGCGTGGTCAGGCGCAGGTCAAACGTGGTGACGGCGGCGCCGGTCGCCGGATCGCGGTCGATGCGGCTCACATACACGCCGGGCTCAAGCAGCAGATGGTCAACGGAAAAGCTCGCGATGCGCTCCATGGCAGATCCTCTCGATAGTCAAATTGGGACGGGGCTCTTTTAGCTGGTTCGAATGGTCGCACCAATCATACCAGTCAAAAAAGCCCGTCCCAAAAAGACAACTTAGCCCAGGACGCGGGCCATGCGCGCCTTGAACTCGGACAGGAAGCGCGGGGCGTCGACGGTCAGCGCCACGAGTGCGCTCTTGTCCGGATCGGACAGGCGGCGCTCATCGCAGATGGTGCGACCGCGGTACTCGCCCAGCAGATCAACACGCAGGTTGCAGCCGAGCGCACCTACGAGCGTGGGGTCGATCGCCACGGCAACGGCCAGCGGATCGTGCAGTGCACAACCACCCAGGTAGGGTGCGTTCATCTCGTACGAGCCAATGTAGTGCTCGACCATGCTCGCAAATGCGCAGCCCGCCATGGTGCCCGAGCCCGTCCAGCCGGCAATGTCGCGGCGTGTGAGCACCACGCGATGCGTCACGTCCAGACCCACCATGGTGAGCTTACGGCCCGAGCGCAGCACCGCGTCGGCTGCCTCGGGGTCGCTCGCCATGTTGGCCTCGGCGCCCGCGCTCACGTTACCGGGCACGGTAAGGGCGCCGCCCATCACGACCACGCGGCCGATGGACATCATTGCCGCCGCATCGCGCTCCAGGGCGAGCGCCAGGTTGGAGAGCGGGCCGGTCGCCACGTAAATCAGATCGGGACCATAGGTGCGCGCGGCATCGATCAGATAATCGACCGCAGCGTTACCGTCGGCCGAGGTCGCCCCCACCGGCTCGTAGGGCGACGCGGGCACGCTCGCGCCGCCGATGCCGTTCTTGCCGTGAATGAGCGCGGTGGACGCCGGCGGCGTATAGGGCTCAGTCGCCTGCAGAGGACGGTCGGCACCCAGGTACACCGGAACCTCGGGGCGACCCAGCAGATCGAGCACCGCCAGGCAATTGTGCGCCGATTGCTCGACGCGCACGTTGCCAAAGCACGTGGTGATGCCCACGAGCTCCACCTCGGGGCTCGCGATGGCATAGGCCAGCGCCATCGCATCGTCCACACCCATATCCAAATCAAGGATCAGCTTCTTGATTGCCATTGTTCTACTCCGCTTCTCCGTCTTTATCGTTTAACCAAACCAATGTTCAACTTCGGCGCGCGTGGGAATCGATTGCTGAGCGCCCAGGCGCGACACCGTCACTGCCGAGGCGCGAGCACCCGCGGCCATGCACTCAAAGAGCGGCAGGCCCTCTAGGCGAGCCGCCGCCAACGCGCCGATAAACGTATCGCCGGCGGCCGTGGTATCGACTACCGTGCTCGAAAGCGCCGGCATGCGCAGCAGCTCGCCGTCATCACCGAGCGTAACCGAGCCGGCACCACCCAGCGTGATGACCGCAGCTCCGGCGCCCTTGTCGAGCAGCGCATTGAGCGCGGCGACGCAACTCGCATCATCCGTGGGCAGAATGCCCGTCAGCACCTGGCACTCGGTCTCGTTGGGGCAGACCAAGTCGACCGCAGGCCAGACCTCCGCAGGCAACTCACAAGCAGGCGCCGGATTAAAGACCGCATAGAACCCCAGCTCGTGAGCGCAAACAAGCGCATCGGCCGTCGCTGCAAGGTCACATTCACCCTGGGCGATAAAGACGCTTCCGGCAGCCTGGGCAATCTCGCTGGCGTCGCCGTCGAGCTCATGGGCCACCAGACGCCTCAGCGCGCAGGCCACATCCTCACCCGCAAGCGCATGGTTAGCGCCCGGTGATAGCACGATGCGGTTATCGCTCTCGCAGCGAATGATGGTCGCGGTACCGGTCTCCACGTCATCGCGACGCGCCACAAACTCAACGCCCACGCCGGCATCCTGAAGTCCCGCCACCAGCGCATCGCCAAACGTATCGCGCCCAACCGCGCCGATCATGCACGTGCGCGCACCCATGCGCGCGGCGGCGACGGCCTGGTTAGCGCCCTTGCCACCGGCGTTGGTGATAAAACCGCTGCCGCCGACGGTCTCGCCCGCGCGCGGCATGCGCTCGCACGCCACCGAAAGGTCCATGTTCATGCTGCCGAACACCGCAACGATGCTGTGATCCGCCATGGAAACCTCCTCGTCTTTAGGCTTTGTGCCCACCGTCGACCATCGATTGTGCACTCTCGCACCCCCTATAACTTTAGTTCACTTTGATGTGGACGCGCGCTTGAGCTTGCGCCAGCAGCAAGCATTCACAGGAGCAGGCAGCTACAATGAAGGCGTGCTGATTATTCTCGTCATTGGATGATATTTTATGGAACAATTCTCGCAATCGGGCTCGCGCGGTCGACGCCGCACGGGCAACGAGCCGGCACCGCACGAACGCGTGAAGGGCGAACGCCGTGCCAACGAGCCGCGACGCACCGCGAGCCCCCATCGCGCTTCTGCCAACAACGCGGGCCGCGCCAACACTCCCGCCGCGGAGCAGACGCCCGCTCGCCCCAAGTCCCGCTACATCCCTGCACTCGACGGTCTGCGTACGCTCGCCGTCGTCGCGGTGGTGCTCTATCACCTTAACCTCACGTGGGCTCAGGGCGGCCTGCTTGGCGTCACGATCTTCTTTGTGCTTTCGGGCTATCTGATCACGCGCTTGCTGCTCAACGAAGTCGCTAAGACCGGACGCATCGACCTCAAGAGCTTCTGGATTCGCCGCATCCGTCGCCTGGTCCCCGCCGTGGTAACGGTAGTGTTTGTAACCTGCGCGCTGTGCACTATCTTTAACCACGTGATGCTCACCAAGATGCGCCCCGACATCCTGCCGTCGCTGCTGTTCTTCAACAACTGGTGGCAGATTGCCCAAAACGTCTCGTACTTCAATGCTCTGGGCGACCCCTCGCCGCTCACGCACTTTTGGTCGCTTGCCATCGAGGAACAGTTCTACCTGATTTGGCCGCCACTGCTGTTTGCCATGGTATCCATGCATGTGAGCAAGCCCAACACGCGCCGCGTGGTTCTGGGCCTTGCCGCGGTATCTGCCCTCGCCATGATGGTGCTTTACAACCCTGCCGCCGACCCCAGCCGCGTTTACTACGGCACCGACACCCGCGTGTTCTCGCTGCTGCTGGGTGCCTGGATGGCCTTTATCCCCGATCGCGACCTGGCGCCGGTGCGTCTCGTTCATCGTTTGGGGCTCAATCGCCTGGCTGGCGCCGTCAAGCACGGCAAGAACGCCGAGGGCAAGCCTGGCGAGAAGGCCGACGAATCAGCCGAGACCGCCCCGGCACAGCCGAGCGCCCTCGTGCGCTTTTGGTCCTCGCCCGCATCCATCGATGTATTGGGCGTCGTGGGTCTGGTTGGCCTTGCCGCCATGGTCGCGCTCACCAACGGCTACACCGCGTTCCAGTATCGCGGCGGCACGCTGTTATGCTCCATCCTCACGCTCATGGTCATCGCGGCCTGCGTGCAGCCCCAGGGCACGGTCGCACGAGCTTTGGCCGCCGAGCCACTCGTGTGGGTTGGCAAGCGCTCGTACAGCATCTACCTGTGGCACTATCCGCTGCTGTTGCTCATGAACCCGGTCGCCAACATCAACGATACACCGTGGTGGCAGTACATTTTGCAGGTGCTGTTGGTGGTCGCCGTGGCCGAATGCTCATATCGCTTTATCGAGACGCCGTTTAGAAAGGGCGCCTTTGGGCGCACCGTATCCGAGTTCCGCGACGGCACCGCCACGCCCGCCAACTGGGTGCGCGCGCACGTCCCTGCCTGTGCAGCCTGCGCTGTCGTGTTGGTCGTTGCACTGGGCGGCCTGATCTTTGTGCCCGAGACGTCTGCGCTGAGCGGCGAGGGCGCCGAAGTTCTGAACAAGGAAGCCAAGAACGCCGCACCCACCGACCAGCAGGCGGCCGACGACACCGACAAGGACAACGACGGCTTCCCCGACGGCTCCTACGACCTGTTGATGATCGGTGACTCCGTGTCGCTGCGCGCCGTTGATTCCTTTGACGGCGTGTTCCCGCACAGCCATATCGATGCCGAAAAGGGCCGCCAGTTTGATGCGGGCCGCGCGACATTTGAGGGCTATATCCAGCAGAACCTTGCCGGCAAAATCGTGGTCTTTGCCCTGGGCACCAACGGCTTGGTAACCGACGACCAAATCGACGCCATCATGGCCGATGCAGGAGATAAGCGTATTGTGGTGTTTGTGAACACGCGCAGCCCGCAGCCGTGGGTTGGCTCTACCAACCAGGCCATCGCCAACGCCGCTACGCGCTACAAGAACGTACGCGTTATCGACTGGTACGGATACAGTGCCAACCGCAACGACCTGTTCGATGGCGATGGCACGCATCTATCGACCACTGGCGTGACTGAGTACCTCAACTTGATCCACGATGCCGTCAAGAAGGACCTGCCCGTGCATCCCGAGGATCACGTCAACGATCCGCAGCCGGCAGCCGTCAAGTCTGCCACCGACGCACTCGTCAATGCGCTCGCTCTCAAGCCGCACAAGCTGGGCACCGACAAGTAACCTGCAGCGCAAACTTCCCACATCCGGAGGGGGTGTCTGCCACGGCAGACACCCCCTCCGGCAGTTAGGGACACTCCTGGCGCAGCCAATGAAGACCTCTACGGATGAATTCCAGGCCGCTCCGTCGCTCCAGACATCGTTTCCGCGCCTCGTGCCTGCCCCAAACAATCAAAACAAGCCCTTTTCGCCGCACCCTCAAAGGTCTGTGGGCAAAAAAGGGCAAATATGAGTACTGTTACCATTTTAGTAGCAGGCAAAACCACCCAAAATGACGTCCGAGCGACCCCTACAACCCCCTAAAGCAGCCAACCTGACTGGTTTAAGGCGTATTGGAGCCAATTTTAATGAACATACTAAAGGCTATGTTCATTATCTTTTAGGATGTAAATGCTATTCACTTAGCAACAGTACTCATATTTGGCATTTTTTGTCCATTGCTATATAACTAACACCCTATAGCAGACAAAAAACAGGCCGCAGCCCATCGCTGCGGCCTGTTCGGAAGCAAAAGTGGGCGTTAAGCGCTGTAGCCCATCGCTTGCAGCACAAACATGACGACCGTCAGCACCGTAATCACGCCGATAGTCGCCCACGTGAGCACGTTCCATACGCGGCCGTTGCGGTTGGCGCCCATAATGTGGCGATCCGCCGCGATAACCACCTGGAATACCAAGACCACGGGCAGCAGCACACCGTTGATGACCTGCGAGGTCATCATAATCTGGAACAAATCGACGCCAGGCATGAGCACCAACACGGCAGAAATGCCGATGATGGCCGTAATGATGCCGCGGTAAACCGGGGCCTCGTCCCAGCTGCGATCGGCGCCGCGCTCCCAACCAAAAGCCTCGCAGATGGCACTCGACGTAACGCCCGGCAGCACGCAGGCAGCCAAAAAACTCGCTGCGACCAGGCCCGAGGCGAACAGCACCGTGGACCACTGGCCCGCGATGGGCTCCAACGCGCGAGCGGCATCGGCGGCATCGCTAATCTGAATACCCGCCGGGAACAGCACCGTACCGGTCGTGATGATAATGAAGCCCGCAATGATATCAGCAGCGATTGAGCCGCTCACGGTATCGATGCGCTGCAGCACGATATCGTCCTCGCCCGCGTTCTTATCGACCACGTTGTTCTGCGCCAAGAAAATCATCCACGGCGCGATGGTGGTACCGATCGTTGCGACCACGAGCGACACGTAGCTGGGGTCATTTTGAATGTTAGGCACGACCAAGTCGACCGCGACCTCACCCCAGTTGGGGCCAGCCATAAATGCAGCGACGATATAGGTCACGAACACGCAGCTCACCAGCAGCAAAATCTTCTCGATGCGCTGGAAACTACCCGACATGGTAAGCATCCACACCAGCAGCGCCACCAACGGCACCGAGATGCTCGCCGGTACGCCAAAGAGGGCAAGGCCGCTCGCGATGCCCGCAAACTCCGAAATGGTCACGGCCGTGTTGGCAATCAGCAGCGCCGCCATGGCCAACACGCTCTTGCGCACGCCAAAGCGCTCGCGAATGAGCGAGGCCAGGCCCTTGCCCGTCACGCAGCCGCAACGCGCCGCAGTCTCCTGCGTCACGATGAGCAACACGGTCATGACGGGAAGCATCCACAGCATCTTGTAGCCATAGCTGGCACCGGCACTGGAATACGTGGCGATGCCGCCTGCGTCATTGCCCGAAAGCGCCGCCAGAAGACCGGGACCCATGGCGCCAAAGATGGCCGCGATGGTCAGCTTTTGCTTGGTGCTCGGCTTTTGCTTCGTATTTTGCACGCGACCACCTACCCCATGACCGACATGGTAAGCAGCAGCGCAGCGGCACAGTATGCCACACACGAGATCATGACGGCAATGACGTTCATGGCGGTGCCCGACGTATTGAGGTCGTGCTCGTCGCGCCAGAACAGCACCATCAGGTAAATCACGGCACTCATGTTGCCAATCAGACAGACGATGGCCGCGATGTTATAGCAGCCGGTAAAGAGCTGTTCCTCAAACATGGGCGCGTCGGGGAACGCGGCGGTGCGCACCAGCTGCGCGCACAGGTAGGTCACGAGCGAAAGGATCAGGCCCATACCCGTGCTCTGGAAGAAGAATCCCAGATACGGTTTGGGCTCATCGTCATGGCCGTCGTACTCCAGGAAGTAATTCTTGACGAACGACACCATGCGCGAGGCAGCCAGCAGCACGAGCGGCATGGCGCACATGGGGAACACCACCAGATGCGCGGAGCCCAGCGCCGTCCCCAGCACTGTTGCCATGATGCACGAGGCAATGCCCCACACGACAACCCAGTACTGGCGATGCACAAACCAGCTGAGCACATTCGTCGAGTCGTCGGACGCGCTATCGCCCGAACCGACGCCTGCGATCTGCAAGTCTTCCTGGTGCTCCTCGGCGATAACGTCCATGGCGTCGTCAAAGGTCACGATACCCAAAATGTGGCGGTTCTCGTCGCAAACGGGAATGGCGACCAGGTCGTACTTGGTCATCTCGTCCGTTACGTCTTCCTGGTCATCGTCGGGCGACACATAAACCAGGTCGCGATAGGCCAGCTGGCCCAGCGTGGCGTCGCGGTCGGCCACGATAAGCGTGCGTAGCGAAAGCACGCCGGTGAGCATGCCGCTCGGGTCCTCGGTATAGACGTAGTAGACGCTCTCGAAGTCCTCGTCGAGCTTGCGGATCGCCTCGATGGCGTCAGCGACCGTCGCCGTGGCAGGCAGGGAGACAAACTCCGAGGTCATGATGCGGCCGGCGGTGTTGTCCTCATACCCCAGCAGGTTACGAATCGCCTTCTCCTCCTTGACGCCCATCAGGCGCAGGAGCTTCTCGGCCTTCTCGTAATCGAGCTCGTCGATCAGGTCAGCTGCATCGTCCGGGTCCATCATGGCCAGCATCGACGATGCGTCCGTGTCGGACAGGCCCTCGAGCATCTCGGTCATAAGCTCGTCGTCATCGAACTCCGAGATGGCCTCGGCGGCCTGGGCAGTATCGAGCTGCGCAAACACCTGCGCACGTAGGCGCGGGTCGAGCTGCTCGATAATATCGGCGATGTCGGCAGGGTGCAGCTCGCCGAGCGTCTTGTGCGACACCGAAAGTTGAATGTTCTTGGTCGAGCGGTCGAGCAGGTCCATGTAGGACCAAGCGATGATGTCCTCACTGAGCGGCTTGCCCAGGTGCTTCATAAAGCCTTCGACGATATGCTCGAGCGCGGGGCTGATGGCGCGTAGCAGACCGCGGGCACCGACCTCGGCGCCCAGCAGGCGCAGCTGATTTTCGCCCGACATGGAAAACTTGATGTCGTTGACGCGCACGACCTTCATGCCCTGCGTGTCGACAATCTGCTTGTTGAGCACGTCGCGGGCAAGCAAGAGTTCGGTCGGTTGCAGGTACGAAAAGCGAATTTCGGTGGCCGACGTCTTAAGGTGTACGCCCGTCTCGTCGATACGGTCGACCCATTTGCGCCAGCTGATCATAAACGGCGTCTTGCCGGGGCCGCGGAACGCGAGCGACGTCACGTGCGGAAAAACTTCGCCGGTAGCAATGCCAAAATCGTTGACCACGCCGAGCTTTTCGCCGTCGACGTCCAAGACCGGCAATTTGAGCATCTCACTCAGATAATTCAATGGTGCTCCCCATCATTATTCCCCCGGACGCGGCCGCGCGTGCGGCGTCCGGGGGCTTCTGGATATGTATACGCATGCGCGGGCGGCACGCCGCTCGACGCTTACACCCCGTGCATGCGCAAAAAGCACCTGCACGGGGTCATCGACTGTATGGTCGAGGTTTGGATTTCACCTGTAACCTTTCTCTTGACCCTCATTAACCGCAGTAACTATAGCATCAGCATCGCCCTGCGGCATCGAATTTATGCGCTGCACATTGCAGGCATACCAAACGCTGACGCATCCGTGACATAGCCGTTGGGGACGTTCTTAAACGACTACCCAATGACTACTCTGTGGTGTCGTCGTCCTCGGCAAGTTGGGGGAACACGGCGTCCTTGGGCATGGTGACCTTCGTCAGCGAGGTGAGCTTTTTGCTCAGCGACGTGTCCGTCTTGACCAGGTCGCTGAGCGTCACGATCTTGTAGCCGTCGGCAATGAGTCCGTCGATAATCTGTGGCAGCGCCTCGAGTGTCTGCTCAGCGCATTCGTCTCTATCGGTGAGCAGCACGATATTGCCCGGCGTCACCGAATCGAGCACCGTCGAGACCTGCTCGTCGGCACCGTTGAGCAGCCAGTCGCCCGAGTCAATATTCCACGAGACCACGGCGGAGACCAGATCCATCGCATCAATCCAGTTTTGCTCGTCAAAGGCAGCGTAGGGAGCACGCAGCAGCATCGTCTTCACGCCGGTCGCCGACTTAATCGCGTCGGTGCCTTTCGTGATCTGCTCGCGTACCGCCTCACGGTCCTGACCCTTGAGCGAATCGTCGCTGTAGCTGTTGGATCCGATCTCGCACCCGGCATCGACAATCGCCTTGGCCGTGGCAGGCGAGGCCTCGACCGCATCGCCCGAAAGGAAGAACGTCGCGGTGACGCCCTTTTCCTTGAGCACCTGCAAGATCTGCTTGGTAGCGCCGCTCGGACCCTCGTCAAACGTCAGCGCCACGTACTTTTTGTTGCCCTTGGGCGCCACGCTGGCGCACGCAACAACGCAATCGGTGGCGGGCACAACCTCGCCGCGGTCTTGCGTCTTGCCCGACTGCTCACCAACCCACACCTCGGATCGGCCCTGGACACCCCATGTCTGCACATACTCGATAGCGCCCGTGCCCTCGAC
The DNA here is from genome assembly GCA_958429225.1 of uncultured Collinsella sp. Classification (GTDB taxonomy): domain Bacteria; phylum Actinomycetota; class Coriobacteriia; order Coriobacteriales; family Coriobacteriaceae; genus Collinsella. Next base: position 43,877 of record CAUAJB010000003.1, on the reverse strand, counting down.
CTTGAGCTTGGGCTCGATAACCGTAGCCTGAACCTCGTGCTTCTCGTAGGTGTTACGGCCATCCTTGACCGTCACCTTCTCGCCGCCCTCAAGTTCGCGGCTATCCCATTTGCCCTGTTTCACGCGCTTGCCGTCGACCTTCACCGACAGCTTTTCGCCCCCATGGCGCTTGAGCACGCTGTCATCGACGGCCAGCAGGTCGCCTGCGTCGTAGGTGTCAGTCAACTCCTGGTCGTCGATGAGATTCTGCAGCGTAGAGCCCACACGCACCGCGGTCTTCTGGCCGTTGAGCTCCACGTCCACACTGCGGTTGACATAGCCCACGACGGCAGCGATAAACAGCACGAGCGCACAGCCCACGGCAATGAGCGCATAGGGCAGGCGAGACGAACGACGGGGCGTACGGCTGTTGCCGATGCGCGCACTGCGGTCGCTAAAGCCGCGGCTATGGTTGAGATACATCGCGCCGGGCTTACGGTGACGCTTGCGCTGACCGCTGGGCAGCTGCCCTAGGTCGCGGCGCGCCGTCGGACGCGCACCCGAACGCCCGTTTAAGTTAGATCCGTTTTGGCGCATGTGCCCTCCCCCATAAACACAGCGAGCCGGAGCAACATGTCTCCGGCTCGCCTCCCATCATTTGGTACATCGCTATTTGCTAGCTTTTGACGAGCCCCCGCTCGCCTTTTGATATTCGTCCTTAAAGGCCTTGAACATACCGCGCGTCTTGCCGAGCTGCTTGCCCAGCGCGCGACTGCCCTTGTCCACGGCGACCGAACCCTTGTCATCGAGCACCTTGGCGCCCTTCTTGACCTTATCGCCCACCACGACGCTTGCCTCGGCAGCCTTTGCAGCGACGCCGCCTGAATACCCGATCGACTTGACCTCGTCCGAAACGATCATCGCGCCGTCCGCATAGCCGCGCAGCATCGTCGGCGGCATCTGCGTGTCGCCCACCAGCACACTCGATGCAGTGCCGGCGGTCACATAGAACGTCTGCACAATACCCGAACGCGGCTTGAACTCCACATCCGAGCAATAGCCCACGACATCGCCCGACTCCGTGCGCACGTCCATGCCAACCCAGATAATGCAATCATCCAGGTTGATGTCGAGACGCTTGGCCGCAGCGGCATCGTAGGTGCCCTTGACGTCTTCAACCGCGATGGCGCCCTCGTAGACGCCGATGGCATCGAGCGCCACAAATCGGTCGGGGCGCTCGATCATGCCCGCGATATCGGACTGGCGAACCATAAAGCCCACCACGCGCGTACCGCCCGGGGTAAAGACCGGAAAGTGAATCTTGCCGAGCTTTTTAGGGCTGCGCGGCGTGCCGTCTTTTTTGGTGCGCTTATCCTCGGTAGGCTTGCGATAGATCTTGGCGCCGACAAAATCCCCGGCGCGCATTATGCCTCAGTCGAAGGCTCCGCGGCCTCGGCGTCGGCCTCGACGGCGTTCTCGACCACGACATCGGCGGCGGGCGTCACGTTACCGCCCGAGATGGCGTCGTTGAGCTGCTCGCGCAGCTGGTCCATGCGCTCGCGGGCAAGGTCAACCTTGGCACGCAGGTCGTCGGTCTTGGCGTCGACCATCGGGCCAAAATCGTTGACCGCGGCGCGGGCCTCCTCGGCACCGTGCTCGTAGGTGTCGCGCATGTTATCCCAGGCGTCGTTGGCGATGTCGGCAGCCATGGCGCGGGTCTCGGCGCCCGAGCGCGGAGCCAGGGCGACGCCGATGATGGCGCCGGCGGCAGCACCGAAGAGCGCACCCGAGATAAAGTTGAAAGTCTTACCCATGTTCATTCCTCTCCTGCGGGCACCTCGGCGCCCACCGTTTGAATGCTGTCCATTATACCCGCAGCACAGCGCTTGCCGTCTTGCTCATCTGCGTACGGTAAAGGCGCAGGTACATGATGGTGATAGGCGAGTGAGCCTACTCCTGCGGCACGGCCGGCATGGCCGCCGTGGCGGCCGGGTCCTCGCCGGCGCCGTCAACGAGCGGCAGCGCCCCCTCGTGCGCGGGGGCAACCGGAGCCGTCGCCGCGCCACCGTAGACGGCAGCGGGGGCCTCGTGGCTCTCGGCGGTCGCGCCCTCGGTATCGATTGCCTCCTGCGGCTCGTCGTCAAAGCTCGGGACGCCCTGGGGCTCCGCGGACTCGGGCTCGGAGGCCGCCTCGGCAGGCGCCTCGTCGACAGGATCGACGGCAGCCTCGGCAGGCGCCTCGTCCTCGGTCGCGTCCCCGGCCTCGCCCTCGGCGTTTGCGGCGGCGACGGCCTCGTGCGGGTCCTTGCCCTCGGCCTCGGCACGCATGCCCAGTACCAGGTTGCGCAAACCCGCGACCGTACCGTCCACATCGGGAGCGGGCTGGTCGGCATGCAGATAGGCCCAATCCATCATAAAGGTCGCCGAAGACAGCGCGCCGATGGCCAGCGCGTCGTCGGGACACGAAAGCTCGACCTCAAAGACGCGCTCGTCATGCTCGCTCACGCGGGTACGACCGCACGAAATGCTGCCAGCGAGACCGGTCTCGTTCATGAGCTCGACCGTCACGTGCTCCAGCAGATGGCAAAGCTCGGTCTGGCCCATGCAGTCCTGGAATTCGCGACCGGAATCGCCCAGGCACAGGTGCTTGGCAATCGCGGGCACCAGGTAGTACACGCGCGCCGTGGCCTCGATGTCCTCCGAGGTCATGAGCGGCATGCCGGGGTTCACCAGCACATGCGCGCAGATCTTGTCCTCGCTGACGGTGACCTTAAGGATGTTAAACAGGCCTGCCATAACTCTCCCCTACTCTTCCTTGCCCTACTCGTCGCCGTCGTGCGGGTCCGCAGGGCCCGCACCAGACGCCGTCGGCTTATCTGCCGAGGACTCGGAATCCTTCTTATCGGTTTCAGCCGGAGCGATCACGCGAATGAGCGAGATGCGCTGGCCACGCATCGACTGCACCTTAAACTTGTACCCCGCAACCTCAAACACCTCTCCGATGTCGGGCACCGAGTCGCAAAGCTCCAAAATCCAGCCGGCGATGGTCTCATAATCATCGCTTTCCTCGAGCGGCCAACCAAGCTCAATCGCGTCATCGCACGAAAAACGCCCATCGACAAGCCACTCGCGGCGCGAAAGGCGCGTGAGGTACTTGTTGTCGGGGTCGAACTCGTCCTCGATCTCGCCCACGATCTCCTCGACGATGTCCTCGATGGTGATGATGCCGGCCGTGCCACCGTACTCGTCCACGACCACTACGATCTGGTCGTGCGAGGTCTGCATCTCGGACAGCAGCGGCAAGATGTCTTTGGTGTCGGGCACAAAGGCGGCGTCGCGCAAAAAGTCGGCGATGGGCTGGTCGCCCTTGCCGTCGAGCGCGGGCTGAATCAGGTCCTTGATGTGCGCGATGCCGGCGACGTTGTCGGGATCCTCGTGATAGACGGGGATGCGGCTAAAGCCGGTCTGACGCATGGTGGACAGCACGTCGGCGACTGTCTCGTCATCCTCGCACATGGTGGTGTCCACGCGCGGGACCATGACCTCGCGGGCAACGGTGTCGCCCAAGTCGAAGATCTCGTGGATCATGCGCTTTTCCTCATCGAGCAGGTCGTCCTGCTCCGAGACCATGTACTTAATCTCTTCCTCCGAGACGTTCTGGCGGTCATCGGCGCTCTTGATGCGCAGGATACGGGCCAGGCCGTCGGAGCAGGCACCGGTTAGCCACACGAGCGGGCGGGCGATCTTTTGGAACACGGAGAGCGGTCCCACGACCTGCTTGGATACGCCCTCGGCGTTAGCGAGGCCGATGCGCTTGGGCACGAGCTCGCCGATCACGATGGACACAAAGGCGACCGCGACGGTGATGATGACCGGCGCCAGACCGCGCGCGATGGCGGAAAGCGGCGCGATGCCAAAGCTCATGAGCCACGTGGCAAGCGGGTCGGACAGGCTCGTCGAGGCGACGGCGGACGAGGCAAAGCCCACGAGCGTGATGGCGACCTGGATGGTAGCGAGCAGCTGGTCGGAATCGGCGGCCAGCTTAATGGCGCGCTCGGCGCGTTTGTCGCCTTCCTCGGCCTCGTGCTCCAGCACAGCGCGCTTTGCCGTGGTGAGAGCCATCTCGGACATAGAGAAGTAGCCGTTGATGAGGGTCAAAACGAGGGTGGTGATAAGGGAGATGGCTATGTCCATCGGGAGTTTCTCGAACCTCCAAGATTCGGGACGTTAGGGTAAAACGTTGGTGGTGGATACGGCAATTGCGCCGGCGTCCAAACGAGGACGCGGGCGCGCAGGCATGGTCGCTAGATTACGAAGAGGATCACCGCCATGAACTGGAAGATGCTGCCGGCGAGCACCCACAGGTGAAACACGCTGTGCAGATAGCGCACGTTTTTGGCGATATAGAACGGCACGCCCACGGTGTAGCACACGCCGCCGACGGCGAGCAGGGCAAGTGCCACGGGGTTGAGCAGCGACACGAGTTCGGGCAGCTTAAAGACAACGAGCCAGCCCATCAGCAGGTAGACCAGGCCGCTTACCCAGTGCGGTTGACGCTCACGCATAAAGCACTCGAGGGCAATGCCGATAATGGCGATGGCCCATACGGCAAAGAACAGCGCAGGGCCGCCGTCGTTTGCGAGCGTGATGAGGCAAAACGGGGTATAGCTGCCGGCTATGAGCAAGTAGATGCAGCTGTGGTCAATGATGCGGAACACGCGCTTGGCGCGCGCGGGCTGAATCGCGTGGTAGAGCGTGGAGGCTAGGTATTCGAGAATAATGCTGACGCCATAGACAATCGCCGCGGCCATGTGGGCCGGGGCTCCGCCGCGCAGGGCAGCGAATACGATCAGGAGCACCAGACCCGCGATACCCAGCAGGCAGCCGACACCATGGGTGACGGAGTTCATGATCTCCTCGCCCACCGTGTAGTGTGGAACGGCCGCGGTCTTGGGTCGCGGCTTAGAACTGTCGCTCGAATCGGACATGCCGGTTACATCCTCCAACGTAAAGAGTTCTCAACACTATATCAAAGCGTTTGGGTACGTGCGAAATTTGCACCATACGCGACCTTTTGTTTACCCATTCTTTGCCTGTTGACGCATCAACGGCGAACGTCCATAATGCGCTTGCATTAAATGTTGATGTATTAACATCTTATAGGAGAATACCGCATGGCTCAAAACGCACGTTCCCATCGAAAGCTTAAGATAACCGTCGTTGTTGCGCTGGCGCTCGCTGTCGCGTTGCTCGGATTTGCCGGCAACTTTTTGTTTGACTTCGCGCTGAATCCCCGCGCGCCGTACACCATGAAGATGATGCTGGACAGCAAGAACGACAAAGAAGGTGAGCAGCCGGATGCCGAGGACACCGAGGCGCGGGCGTGGTTTAAGGAGAACCGCAAGAGCGGCAGCCTCACCGCAGATGACGGAACCGAGCTTGCCGCTTGGTATTTTGCCGCCTCGGAGAACACCCACGATTACGCCGTCTGCCTGCATGGATATACCAACGAGCCCATCGGCATGGCCCGATACGCCAAACGATTCCATGACCGCGGCATGAACGTGCTCGCACCCGCCGCCCGCGCCCACGAGCGCTCCGGCGGCGACTATATCGGCATGGGCTGGCCCGAGCGCCTCGACATCGTCGCATGGATCGACCAAATCGTTCAGGCTGACCCCGAGGCGCGCATCCTGGTCTTTGGCGAGTCGATGGGTGCGGCAACCGCCATGAACGTCGCGGGGGAATCTCTGCCCGCAAACGTGAAATGCATTATCGAGGACTGCGGTTATACGAGTGTTTGGGACGAGTTTTCTCTGCAGCTCAAGGACGTGTTCGGCCTGCCCAGCTTTCCCTTGCTCGATGTAGCAAACTTGGTGTGCAACGTGCGCGCGGGCTACGACTTTCATACGGCGAGCAGCGTGGAGCAACTCAAACGCGCAACGGTTCCCATGTTGTTTATCCACGGCGACCAGGACACCTTTGTGCCGTACGACATGCTCGACCAAAACTACGACGCGTGCGCCAGCAAGGTCAAGCAAAAGCTCACCATCCATGGCGCCACCCACGCCAAGAGTGCGCGAGTTGACCCCGAGCTCTACTGGAATACGGTCGACGGCTTCCTCGACGAGTATTTTTAGGCAAATAGTACGGTTTACTGGTCTATCTGACCCCCTATTTTTGGAAGTGCGAGGAAAATCTCGGGAAGCCCGTCCAGAGCGCGGTTTTACCAACAATTTATCAGGGGTTTTGTTGCCAAAAAACGGTTTGTGGTCAACGGTATTCGATTTTTCACCGCACTTCCGAAAAGCCGCCCGTGGACGCCGTGCCCACGGGCGGCTTTTGCTAACGTTGCGCTACAAAAGTGCTTGATATGTCCAATAGATAGGCGCTATTTGACCTCGATGAGCTCGTACTTGCTCGTACCCAGGCCGATCTTCTCGGCGTGTGCGATACAGGTGCGCCAGTCGGTGTCGGGATGCGTGATGCAGAAGGGGTCGCGTGCCTGCTCGCCCTCCAGATGCTCGTGGTTGTGCTCCATCTTGGCCGCACTATCGGTGAGCTCGGTGTTGGGCAGCGGCTCGGACGCCATGACGGCATCGGCACAGGCCTGGTCGATGGCGACCGGGTCGAAGCTCGCGAACATGCCGATATCGTTGACGATAGGCGTGTCGTTTTCGGGATGGCAATCGCAGTTGGGGCTGATATCCATGGCAAGCGAGATATGGAAGCTCGGACGGCCGTCGACGACGGCCTTGGTGTACTCGGCGATCTTGCAGTTGAGCACGTCGGCCGCAGCGTCATAGCCGGGCTTGATGCAGTCCTGGTTGCATGCCGCAATGCAGCGTCCGCAACCCACGCAGCGATCGTGGTCGATGGCGGCCACGTGCACCGTGCGGGTGTTGCCGTTGGCAAGCTCGCGCTCGCGGGTATCGTCAAACGAGATGGCGTTGTGCGCACAGATCTTTTCGCAGGCACGGCAGCCAACGCAGTGCTCGGTCGCGACGTTCGGCTTGCCGGCGGCATGCTGCTCCATCTTGCCGGCACGGCTGCCGCCACCCATGCCCAGGTTCTTCATGGCACCGCCAAAGCCGGCCTGCTCATGGCCCTTAAAGTGGGTGAGACTGATCACGATATCGGCGTCCATGAGTGCCTGGCCGATCTTGGCCTCGTGCACGTACTCGCCGCCCTCGACCGGGACGAGCGCCTCGTCGGTGCCCTTGAGGCCGTCGGCGATGATGATCTGGCAACCCGTGGCATACGGGGTAAAGCCGTTCTGGTAGGCGGTGTCGATGTGCTCAAGCGCGTTTTTGCGGCTACCCACATAGAGCGTGTTGCAGTCGGTGAGGAAGGGCTTGCCGCCCAGCTCCTTCACGACATCCGCGACGGCGCGAGCGTAGTTGGGGCGCAAAAAGCTCAGGTTGCCCAGCTCGCCAAAGTGAATCTTGATGGCGACGAACTTGTTCTCAAAGTCGATCTGCTCAATTCCGGCGTGACGGATGAGGCGCTTGAGCTTGTCGAGCTGGCTCTCGCGAGCATGCGTGCGCAGGTTGGTGAAGTACACCTTAGCGGGCGCTGCGGGTGCAGTTGCGGTCATAGATATATCCCCTCTGTCTATATGGCGTTACAGACATAAGGGATGGTACCCATTGAAGTAGGGTCGAAGTCAAGCGCGAAACCTAGTCGTTGGGGACACTCTTTCGCCACCCGGCACTTGGGGACAGTCCTTGCCAGCCCGGCCGGCGAACCGGCGAATCGGCAAAGACTGTCCCCGATGACTAGTCATTTACGTCTGTCCCCAATGACCGCTCTTGCTGGGCGCCTGCTGCTGGGTCGCCATCGCCTGCGCGAGCCTGGGCATGTAGCACGTCATCGGCGTCTGGCAGGAAAGGCGTCGCGTGGGACAAAATCCCCCGTCCCAAAATGCGTGTGATGTATGGTCGGCCTAGGAGGGCTTGCGCGCAACCAGGTGGGCACGGAAGCCTTTCTGCGCCTCGAGCTTGAGCAGGAGGAATCCGGCCCTCTCGGCGAGCGCGCGAAGCTCGGACACCTTGCAGATCCGGACATCACCGTGACCCGCGAGGCGCGCCAACGGCAGCTCAAAGGTGTTCATGAGCCATACCACGAAGTCGCTCGACGTGTAGTCGCGGAGAATCAGGCGCCCGCCGGGGCGCAGGACTCGGGCCGCCTCGGCGAAGAACCTCTCGGGGTGCGGATAGTGATGGAAACTGTTGGAGCAGAGCACGGCGTCGAAGCTTTGCGGCTCGAAGGGCAGGGCTTCGGCGTCCCCGACGACGAAGCGGACGTTCCCGAGCTGCTTGGCGCATGCCGCCTCGATCATTTTGGGCGTGAGGTCGAGCCCCGTCAGGTGCTTGCCCGGGTATTCCCCGTGCAGCAGCTCCAGGACTGCTCCGGTTCCGCAGCCCACGTCGAGCACGTCCTCGAACGGCTCGAGCGCGAGCTCCTCGAGCATCTGCGGATAGTCGTCCTTGCACATCTCGTAGATCCCGGCATGACCGGACTCGTAGACCTTCGCCGCCTCGGTGAACTCTTTGACGGAAAGCTGCTTGAGCTCTTCTGCCGATCTGGCCATGAGTCCCTCCTATTCCTGGACCTTGAGCGCCTCGGAGAGGCTCACGCGCTTGATGGAGCGCGTGTGCAGCAGCGCTACGACCAGGTAAGTCGCAAAGCCAATGCCCACGCACGCCGCCATGGACCAAGCGGGCACGTAGATCTCGATATTGCCGTTGTAGGCGAGCAGCATCGAGCGGAAGATGGCCGTGAGCGAGCCAATAATGACCGGCAGGCTCAGCACGAGCGACGCCGCCACGCACAGCGTGATCGAGCGGATGTACAGGTGCGAAATCTCGCCATCGCGATAGCCAAAGACTTTCATGTAGCTGATCGAACGGGCGCTGTGGTCGATCACAGCCTTGGTCAGCAGGTACATAAACAGCAGGAAGATAAACACCGCGAGGCCAACCATCATGCCGATCATTTTGCTCATCATGCCGATGAACTGGTCGCCCACGGCGCGCATGTCGTCAGGCGTGGTGTCGCCGGCAAAGTAACGAGCATCGAGGTCGAGCTTCTCGTCGCTCACATAGCCGTTAAAGTAGGCAGCGTCGTTGCCGAACAGCTCGTTAAAGTCGTCGATACTCATATAGATATTCATGTCCGACTTGGAGCCCCAGGCACAGTCCTTGCCCGCGTACTCAAGGGAATAATTCTTGCCCTCGTACTTGTCGCGAAGCTTAACCTCCTGCCCCTCGTTCCAGCCAAACTTGTCGAGTAGGCCGCCGCCAAAGACGACACGGCCGTCGCCGACGTTGAGGTCTTTCCAATAGCGCGAATTGGATGAAATGCCGTAGACGGAAATCGTCTCCTCGCCATTTCCATCGCCGCGATCGTATTGCAGCTGGTAGATGGCGTATTTCTCGGCCTGTGCAATTGCGCCCGCGCCGTTGTCGGTCGTATTGACCGGGTGGATATCGTCGTTGTCGGTGTCGATCTTAGAGGCCTTGTCGATCAGGTCGATGGCCTCATCGCGGTTGCAGCCGAGGGCATCGGCAAGATCGTCAAGGCGCGCGTAGAGCGCATCCTTCTTGTCCTGGACCTTGGCGAGCGCGTCCTGCGCCGCGACCAGGCTCTCGGCAGACGGAGAGCTGGTCGCGGCATCGGCAGCCGCCTGCGCGGCATCGACCGCGTCGTCAAGCTCGTCGTCCGCATCTTGAGCGGCAGAAAGCAGCGCGCCGTCAACCGACTGCAAGCGCTCGAGTGCCGACCACTGCTCGCGCTCCTCGGCAGTGCCCTCGAGCTCCAGCGGCGCCTTGAGCGTGTACTGGTGCTCGGCGACCAGGCTCGTCTCGAGGTTGTCGGCGTAGTGCGTCATCGTGGGCAGAATCGCCAGGCCAAAGAGCAGCAGCAGCGAGGCAAACGCGATGCCCACAAAGAGCGTGGCGAAGTTGCCCAGATTGTGCAGGAAGATACGCAGGCGGAAGCGGGAAACAAAACCCATGCGCTCCGGCAGCTGCAGGCCGCGCTTGGTGCCCGATTTGCCGCTCGCCTCGTGACGAAGGAACTGCAACGGCGTCTTGCCCATCTTGCGAAGCAGGCCCACCAGCGTAATGAGGATGAGCGCGGCGGCGGGAACCACGGCGCACTTCACAAAGATCTCCCAGCTCCAGTACACCTGGAAGGGCGGCAGGCTATACGAACCGTAATAAAGGCCGCGCATGGGCTCGGTAAAGAACACAACGCCGAGCGCAGTGCCCAAAAGCGCCGCGACCACGCCCACGATAGCGGGAAGCGCAAGGTAGTGCAGCACGATCTCGCGTCGACGATAGCCGCTGGCGAGCAGCGTGCCGATGATGGCGCTCTCCTCCTCGATGGTGGCGTCGGTAAGGACCACAAAGACAAACGCCATGATCACGATGATGATGTCGAGCAGCGTCATCCACATCGTGGAGTCGCCGTCCACGTCGTCGCGCGCATAGCCAATGCCCTGGTTGGAATCGGCGTCGACAAGATCGTCCACGCGCGCATCGGCGTCGGTCAGTGCCTCGACCATATCTTGCTCGGCGTCGATGCGGTCCGCAGTGGAGAGGTCGCGATCGGTAAAGGTAAAGGAGTAGGTGTAGGCGGGCGCGCCGCCGACGTCCTCGAGCGCGGCAAAGCCAGCGTCGGTGACCTCGGCCACGCCATAGGTGATGGTGTTCACCGTAAAGTCGGAGTTGTTGAGGAACAGCGCCTGGCTATCGGGCTGAGTCATGATGCCGCAGATGGTGTAGGTGCGACCCTCGAGCTCGACTTTATCGCCCACGGACAGGTTGTTATTGGTGGCAAAGACACGGTCGATTGCCACCTCGTCATCCGCCTTGGGTTCCTTGCCCTCGCTGTACGACGCAATGTCGACCTTGGTGCGGTGTGCGTAGGTGCGCAGCGTGCGCTTGGTGCCATCGTCGCCGGCGGTCTTTTTGATGATGGCGTCAATGGAGAAATTCTTGTGGAGCGTGACGCCGCCGACGTCGTCGGCCGCGTCCTCGGCTGCCTTGAGCTGGTCTTTGGTGGCCTCGAAGGAGGTGGTCACGTGGCCGTCCTCAATCGTGTACGCATCGCGCATGTCGTCGATAAGGCAGCCGATGGAATGCGCCGCGAGCAAAAAGCCTGAGGTAAGGGCGATGCTTCCGCACATAAGCAAAAAGATGCCCAGGTACTTGCCGATATTGCGGCGCAGCTCGCGCGGGAGACGTTTTGCGAGAGGTGTCATGGCGCCGCCTACCAATCGAGCTCGGCGGCCGCGACGGGCGACTCGTTGAGCTCGTCCTCGACGATGTGCCCGTCGCGCAGGCGCAACACGCGATTGGCCATGCGCGCGATGGCGGCGTTGTGGGTGACAATGATGATGGTGCAGCCGTAGGTGCGGTTGACATCCTCCATGAGCTGCAAGATTTCCTTGGACGTCTTGTAGTCGAGCGCGCCCGTGGGCTCGTCGCACAGCAGCAGGCCCGGGTTTTTGACGAGCGCACGGCCGATGGCGCAGCGCTGCTGTTGGCCGCCCGAGACCTGGCGCGGGAACTTGTTGCGGTGATCGTAGAGACCCAGCGAACGCAGCAGGTCGTCGATGTTGAGTGGCTTTTTGGACAGGTGCGCCGTGACCTCGATGTTCTCCTTGATGGTGAGATCGGGCACCAGGTTGTAGAACTGGAAGACAAAGCCCAGCTCACGGCGTCGGTATTCGCCCAAGTCGGTAGGCTTGAGCACGGTGAGGTCGCAGCCGTCCACCAGAATAGAGCCGGCGTCGGCATCCTCCAGGCCGCCAATCAGGTTAAGAAACGTGGACTTGCCCGAACCCGAAGGCCCCAGCATGACGCAGATCTCGCCGCGGTTGATAGACGTGTCGATGCCGTCGAGCACCGTCAGGCATGCATCTCCATCGCCGTAGTGCTTTTTGAGATCCTTAACCTGGACGTAGGCTTCCTGCGTTGCCATGGTATCCCCCATTGTTAGCCTCGTACTACTTTATGAGGTAATAGTAAACCTTGGCGAACTATTTTGGAGCGAGGCTTGGAATTTATTTCAGACTAGCCATTGGGGACGCTCTTAAATGACTAGGTGGCTAGGCGCGAGATTTAGCGCGTGCGAGGGCTAGGCCTGCGGCGGCGATGGCCACGGCAAAGAGTGCCGTGACGCCCAGGTCGCAGGCGATGTCGCCCAGCACGGTGGACGTCAGGTCCGACGCGAGCGCCTTGCCGATCGCGTCGTTCACCCAATATGTCGGCACAAAGTGCGCCACGGTCTGCACGGCCGGGCCCATCAGCGACAGCGGCATCCAGGCGCCACCCAAAAACGTCATGAGCATGCCAAGCAGGTTGCCCACACCGTTGAGCAGCTCCTCGCGCGCGCCCAGGCTCGACAGCGTAAAGCCAACGGCCAGTGGCGTCAGCGCTAGGGCAAACGTTGCCGCCAGCGCAAGGCAGACGCGGCCCACGCCGACCTCGGCAACCGCGCTGGCAAAGCCCACGACGCCCATCATGCTCGACACAAACCAGATACAGACGGTGAGCACGGCGGCGGCCGCAAACACGGCAAGCGAACGCTGGCGATCGGAGATTGGGCCGGCATCCATGCGGCGCACGCGCTCGGGCTCGTTCATGCCCGAAAACACCAAGCCCACCGACACGATGACCGACGAGATAATCGCGTACGCGCCAAAGTTGAAGTACGACTCGAGCGTGGCGGCAGCAGCCGAGTCGACCTTGACCCGCTCGATCTGGACCTCCGCGCGCTTTGCAGCGGCATGTTCGGCGGCCTTGGCAACGTCGCCGTTGGAGGCAGTGGGCTCAAGTGCGGCTGCAGCGCCCGCGAGCGAGATCCAGCGCGAAGCCTCGGCAGACGAAAGCGCCGCCGCCATGGTGCCGGCACCGTAGGTCACATCGAGCTTGGGCAGGGACTCCCCCGCGCGGGCAGCCGCGACCAGGTCGTCCTCGAACCCCTCCGGGATAAAGAACACGCAGTCGGCGCTGCCCTTGGCGCTGTTGCTCTTGGAGAGCGCGTCCGCAAGGTCGTACGTGTCGTCGCCGACGCCCGTGACCAGGTCAAACCGCGAACCTAGATGCTTGGTAAGCGCACGCGAAAGGTCGCTGTCGTCGCGGTCGACCACGATCACGTTGGCATCGTAGGGCTTGTACTCGGTAAGCTGCGACGAGTTCCAGCTCACCGATGCCGCGATAAATACGCCCATGAGCGAGATGAACACCGTATAGATGATCAGGTAGAACGGGTGCGCCAGCGCCATGCGAAGCGCGGTCTTAAAGGTGCTCATAGCGGCTCCTTCCAAAGATCAGCGTAGCGGCGGCAACGAACAGCAGCGCCATAAGGACCAGCGCGCCCGCACGGATGACAAAGGGACCCAGGTCCTCAAAGAAATACAGGCGGTTGAACATGTCGCAGATAAGCTTGACGGGGTTGAGCCAGCACTCGGCCGGACAGGCGCGGGCGACGTCGTCGGCAAGCGCCATCGCCGGCTCGCCGTAGAGGCCGGCGAACAAGGCGCACGTGGTAGCAAAGCCCGTGAGGATGCCGGACTTGGACGCCTTGCCGCCCTTAACGGGAAGCGTGCCCACAAAGAGCCCCAGGCCCGTGGCGGCAAGCGCGGAAGCGGCACCGCCCACCAGACACAGCCCCTCGCGCCCGCCAAAGTCGACGCTCACGACCAGGCGCACGTAGCCGATCGCGATCGTCATCGAGGCAAAGGAGACCAGCCACGAGCCGACAAAGATGCCGGCCAGCGACGCTGTCTTGGAAAGACCGCCCACGCAGCGACGTGCACCAAGGCCGGACAGATTGGGCTGCAGGTCGACGACGCTCAAGGCGGTAAACTCGGCAGACATCATCGCGACCAGGCCAAAGAGCGCGTAGTAGTAGATGACCGTGCCGTCGGGCGTGGTGCGTGTCAGGCTTACGCGGCGGGTGCCGCCCTCGAGCGACAGGGCGCGCGCAACCGCCTCCGGGTCGGCGAGCGCCGCCGGATTGTCCTGGGCAATCTGGCGCATGAGCTCGGCATTTTGCGTATACGAGCTTGCCACCGTCTCCAAAATGCTGCGATCGGTGAGCACCGACGATGCGCGCGAGCTGTCGTAGCTCGATAGCAGTGTGAGCTTGGGTGTGCCCGCGACATCGACCGTGTAGATGCCCGCAACCTCGCCGGCCTTAAGCGCACGGTTCGCATCGGCTGCGTCGTCGAGCTCGTAGATCTCGAGCAGCTGATCGTCGCCTTCCTTGGCAAGCGAAGCCGCCGCATCCTTAAAGGTCGAGGCGTCCCAGGCCTCATCCGCTACGACGGCCACTGGCACCGGGTCGATCTTGCCGTCGGAGCTGAGGTTCGCAAACATAAACATAAACATCGTGGAAAGCGCGATGGGAAAGAGAGCGCCCCAAACCCACGTGCTCGGCCGGCGCAGCAGCGTCTTGACCGTAATGATAATGGTGTTGAACATGGCCGCCCCCTAGTCGCGCAGCTCGCGGCCGGTGATCTCGAGGAACACGTCGTTGAGGGTCGGTGGCTCGCTCCACACGCGGCCGAGCGCAACGTCGGCAGCGCGCAGCGTGTCAAGGATGTCGACCAGGTTATGCGGGCTCGCCTCGCAGGCGCAGACGAGCTCGCCGCCGGACAGCTCAACCGAAAGCACGTGCTCAAGGGCGCGCAGCCGCTCGACCGTGGCGGCCTCGACGGCGCCGACCTCGACGGTCACGCGCTCGCCCATCTGAATCATGCGCTTGAGCTCGTCGTTGGTGCCCTGCGCCAGCACGCGGCCACCGTCCATGATCATGATGCGGCTGCAGATTTGCTCGACTTCCTCCATGTAATGGCTGGTATACACCACCGTGGCGCCTTCGTCGCGCAGGCGGCAGATGCCCTCCAGGATGGCGTTGCGGCTCTGCGGGTCGACCGCCACCGTGGGCTCGTCAAAAAAGATGAGCTCGGGTTTGTGCGCGATGCCGCAGGCAATGTTGAGGCGACGCGCTAGGCCGCCCGAAAGCTTACCGGGGCGAAACTTGGTAAAGTCGCCCAGCCCGACAAAGTCGATGGCCTCGTCGACCAGTGCGCGGCGACGCTTTCGATCGTTGACGTAAAGGCTGCAGAAATAGTCGATGTTCTCGCGCACGGTGAGCTCGTCGAATACCGCCACCTGCTGCGGCACCACGCCGATGCGGCGCTTGAGGTCGTAGCGGGCGGGCGTCATGGGCTCGCCGAACAGCTCGATAGTGCCTTTGTCGTAGGCGAGCAACTGCAGAATACAGTTGATGGACGTGGTCTTGCCCGAGCCGTTGGGGCCCAGCAGGCCAAAGATCTCGCCGGGGGCGATGCTCAGGTTAAAGTGGTCGAGCGCAATAAGGTCGTCATAGCGCTTGACGAGGTTTTCGACGTGGACGATGTCTGTCATGAGGCGGCCCTTCTGTTGATTGCGGCCCGGTACGATTGCATCATCGCAGGAGCCGCCGGCGCGCGCCAGTGAGCTTTGTCACGAGTGCGGAGCTTGGCCGTGCGGCCTGCCGATGTCCCCGCTTTGCCGCGTGGGAGGAATGTCACGGTTGCGCAGGCGGTCCCTCCACCACGCGCGGCTTCGCGTACAATACCCGTATGAACAGGCTTTTCGACAAATCAATCGTTCTGGCGTGCTGTATTGCGGCCGCCATGGGCCTTGCTGTGGACGCTCACCTGGTCGCGGCGTTTTGCCTTGGCGTTATTGCCACCTCACTGGCCGAGGTCGCACAGAGAAACCGCGCCCGCCGTGCGAGCGAGGCCGCGAGCTACGCTTACATCATCGCGGCTGTCTTCGTGCCGCCGTTTGTGCCGTTTGCGCCTCTCGCCTTCTATGACATCGCGCGGCGCGTGCGCCGTGAGCACGCCTGGGTCGTACTGGGCATTGGCTCCGTCTTTGCCTTTGCGCTCGTCGCGGACCTTCGCACCGACGCGCTTACCGTCCGAACGCTCCTGCTGACCTCCATCCTTTCGGTCGCCGCCGCCTTGTTATCGCTACGTACCGCCCAGTTGGAGCGCGAGCAGCAGCGCATGCGCCGTACCCGCGACGAGCTGCAGGAACGAGCCCTCGCGCTCGAGGCGCGCAACCGCGATCTTGCTGACCGCCAGGACTACGAAGTCGAACTCGCGACACTCGCCGAGCGAGCCCGTATCGCGCGCGAGATTCACGATAACGTCGGCCACCAGCTCACGCGCGCCTCGCTGCAGGCCGAGGCCCTGCGCGTCGTGCACGCCGACGAGCCCAGGGTTGCCGCCGATTTCACCGACGTCAAACGCACGGTTGACGAGGCGCTCCAACTCGTGCGCGCCAGCGTCCACGCGCTCAACGACAATGCGACTGACCTCTCCGTGCAGCTCGAGCGCATCGTTGAAGGCGCACGCTCGGACAGCGGTCCGCAGATTGAGCTTGAGGTTTTGGCCGAGCATACACCCGCCAACGTCGCCAACTGCTTTGCGGCAGTGCTACGCGAGGCGCTTTCCAACGCCATGCGCCACGCCCATGCCAAAACCATTACCGTGCGGTGCATGGAGCACCCATCGTTTTACCAGCTCATCGTTACCGATGATGGAACGGGCGGGGTTCGAACAGGCGCCCGCAGCGCCACAGGGGGTATGGGGCTCGCCTCCATGCGCGAGCGTGTCGAGGCACTTGGCGGCACTTTCACTGCCGGCTCGCGAGTCGGCGCCTCCGGATGGCGCGTGTTTGCCACCATTCCCAAGCAGCAAGGAGATGAGGGCCGATGAGGCTCATAGTTGTCGACGACGACCATCTGGTGGTCGATTCACTCAAGATTATCCTGGGCGCTCAGCCGCAGATAGAGGTGGTGGGCACCGGTGCCGACGGCGACGACGCGGTCGCGCTCTACGCCGAGCACGCACCCGACATCGCACTGCTCGACATCCAGATGCCGAAGCGCGACGGACTTTCGGCGGCACGCGAAATCCTTGAGCGCGATCCCGCGGCGCGCGTGGTGTTTCTGACGACGTTTTCGGATGACGAGTACATTGTGTCGGCGCTCAAGTTGGGCGCCCGCGGCTACCTGATTAAAACCGATGTCGCCGCCATTCCGCCAGCGTTGGCGCAGGTCATGGATGGCAAACGCGTGCTCGAGGGAAAGGCGATCGAGGACATCGATTTTGACGGAACGGGCGTCGAGGCGGGCACGACCCGCCGGCCCGCGGCCTTTGTCAGCCTGACCGACCGCGAGTTCGAAGTCGCAGAGCTCATCGCCCGCGGCCTCGACAACAAGGAGATTGCCGCCACCGCCTATATGGGCGAAGGCACCGTGCGCAACCACATCAGCTCAATCCTTGCCAAAATGGGCCTGCGCAACCGCACCCAAATCGCCATCGCCTATCTGCGAGGCTAGCCGCTGGCTGCCGCCAATTTGATGCCATTTCAAAACTATGCCGGTTTACTACGATGAACCGCATATCTCCGACCACGGCAAATTGCGCACTTACAAAACCGCAGGTAGAACACTTGCGATATTTGCAAAAATGCGGATGTGGTCAGGAATCTCGGATTCATCGTAGTAAACCGGCATAGTTTTGTTCGGGCGGCCCTGCACGAGTGTCTCCGCCAGCCTCGCGGGACCAAAATGAGCCGTTTTCCTCCGTCCCCAATGGATCAGCCGAAACCGCCCGCCACGAAATCGGCCCATCTACTACGTTTGACTCGATACCCCTGACCATACCTTCGTTTTGAACAAAACCGCAGGCGTTCTACCTGCGGTTTTGTTTTTGCGCTTTTCGGCATGGTTGGGGGTAAGGGGCTAAACGTAGTAGATGGGCCGGTTTCGTGGCGCGCCCTCCTCCCCAACGCACAAAAGCGCCACCACGGAGGAGGGAGATGCCTCCGTGGCGGCTGGGGGTAGGAGTAGGTCGGGATTTAGCCCTGCCGGCCGCCCGGGGCCTTTTGGCCCCGGGCGCTGTCGACGTGCCTAGCGCTTACGGATACCCCAGACCAGGGCTCCGACGCCGGCCATGGCGATGACAAATGTCATAAGCAGAGCGGCGGCCTGCTGGTCACCCGTGGTGGGCAGGAAACCCTTGACCGTCTTGACGATATTCGTCACGGTCTTGGGCGTGCCGGGATCGGGCGTCGGCACGGGCGTCTCGGGCTTCTTGTACGTGTTGTTGAACACGATACCCTCGACGCTCTTGTCGCCCTTGGCAAAGGCGACGCTTGCCTTGAGGCTGCCCTCGCCGTCATCGACCACGTTGACGGTCGCGGTAAAGACGGACTTGTCATAAGTCATACCGGTCTCGTCGCCCTTGACCTCGCTGATGGTGTAGACGTACGTTCCGGGCTCGTCGTACTCGAACTTGTCGAAGTTGATCTTGCCGTCGGCATCGTTGGTGACGGTGGACTCGATGCCCTCGCCAACGAACTTAAAGCTGAACTCGTCCTTCTTGAGCTCGCGTCCCTCGAGCACCTTGATGGCGCCGATGGAGACTTGGGTGGGCATGGCGTGATACTTGTTGGTAAAACCAGCCGACTCGGTGGTTCCCTCGAGCTTGTGCGCCGCGGTCAGCGTGCCATCACCATTGTCGGAGACGGTGGTCACGACGGTGTAGGTCGTGCCGTCATAGGTGACGCCCTTGTACAGGCCGAGCGCGTTGGGGCAAGCCTCGCGCAGCGTGTACGTGTGCGTGCCGGGCGCCTCGTAGCGAATCGGGCTCAGCGTCACGGTGCCGTTAGCGTCGTTGGTGCCGTTAGCGACAACCACGTCGTCCTCGAGCAGCTCAAACGTGAACTCGCCGGCTGCAAGGTCGCGGCCGGTCAGACGCTTGACCGTCTTGACCTGATCGGTCACGGAAGAATCGGTGGGCGTCACGCCATAGGTGTTGGTGAACGTGAAGGCCGCACCGTCATCGCCGTCGCGCACGACGCTCAGATGTCCGGCACCATCGTCAGTCACGGTGTAGGAAACCTTGCGCGTGGCGTTGGCGTCGTTGGTCACGCCAGGGGCGCTACCGGACTCGGTCACCGTGTAGGCAAAGGTGTGCGAGCGCGGGGCGGTGGGGGCTGTGGGCTCGGACTCGTCGCTGGGCTCATCGGCGTTGGTATCAACGTCGGCGTCGGCCTCTTCAGCCTCCGCCTCGTCGGCCTCGACCTCGTCAGCTTCGTCTGCCTCGGCCCTATCGGTTGCATCGTCCGTCACGCCCAGGGCGCGGTTGAGGTCCTCGAGCGTAAAGTGGATCTTGCCAAAGTCCACGTTACCGGCTGCGTCGTTGGTTACGGTCGTGCGCTCGGGCATCGGGGCACCTGCCTCGTCGGCGGTCACGGTAAAGGTGAACTTACCCGTGATGTCGGCCGGGGTCAGGCCCTCGGCAACCTGGAGCTTCTTAGTACCGGTGAGCGCGGCATCCACGGCGTCGGCGCCGTAGACGTTCTCGAACAAGGGCTCGACGCCGCCGTAGTCGACCGTCGCCGTCAGGGTACCGTCACCGTTGTCGACGACGATAACCTTAAAGCCAAAGCTCCACGTTGTAGCGGAAACGCCATTCGGCAGCCCGAATAAATCTTCGTAGGCCGTGTAGTTAATGGTCCAGGCAAGCTTGCCGTCCTTATCGGTACGATAAGCAAGCCCAGCAGCCTCAAGATTAGCAAGCATCTTGGTGTCGTAGTGCAGCGTATCAAAGCTCACGTGCCCGCCGATATTGGGCTTGAGGTTTTCGTATGCCACAAGCTCACCCTGATAGGCGATACCGAACCAGAACTCGCCGTCGGCCATCGGGCGACCGGTCAGAGTCTTGGTGGCAACGACCTGAGCAGCGGTGCCACCAGGCGTGTTGGTCGTAGCGCTGTAACTGTTGTGGAACGGCACCAGGGCCTTCTCGATCTTGTTCTCGCCACTCTTGTGGACCGTCTCATGCGTGCCCTCGGGACCACCGGAAACGGTCGTCGTAGCAGTGAGCGTACCGGCGGTGTCGTCGACGATGGCGATCGTCACCGTGCGTACGGCGTCATCGTAGGTGTAACCGGGCTGGCCGTCGTTCTTTTCGGCCACGGTGTACTTGAAGGTCTTGCCGGCGTCAGCTTGCGTAAATTTAACCTCATGACCAGCCAGAATGTCGATCAGTCCGACCGTTCCCTCTATCGTTGCGGGGGACTCGAAGTTGTTGGCCCCGGGCAGCAGGCCAAGTGCGCGAGCCGAATCATCGTCGGTGGGCGTCACGGTAAAGGTGAATTGACCCTCGGTCATGGGACGTCCGCAGAGGGTCTTGCTGAGCTTGAGGCCGCCGGCCGCGGCGTAATCGAGCTCAGTGCGGTATGTGTTGGTAAAGCGCCCGTTTTCCTTCTTGGTGACGTTGGCGGTCAGGTTGCCCTCGCCGTCCTCGGTCACGGTCACTTCGGCGGTTGCGACATGCGCGTCATACGTCATGCCGACCGTGCTGCCCGCGTTCTCGCGAATCTCGTACTTATAGGTTCCGGCAGCCGCAAAGTGAATCTTGCCGAACTTGATGGCGGCAATGCCGTCCTCCGCGTCCCCCTTGCTCACGGTTACGGTTGCGGGATCGGGCAGTGGGACGCCCTCGGGAGCGGTGATGGTAAAGCTAAACTCGTCCCCATCCGTCCAGTCGCGGCCGTCAATAGCCTTGCTCAGGCCAAAGTCGAGCTCCGCATCGAGCGGGGTCACGCTGTAGGTGTTCTTGAACTCGGCAGGCTCGGTGCCCTTCAGAACATGTGTGACACTGAGCGTACCGTCGCCATTGTCCGTGATGGTGGTCTCGATGGCGTACTTGGCGTCACTGTAGGTGATGCCCTTGCTGGTGGTTCCGCCGTTGACCTCGCGCAGCGTGTAGGTGTGCTTGCCGGGCTTGTCGTAGGCAATCTTGTCCATGGCAATCGTGCCGTCAGCAGCGTTGGTACCCTTGGCGACGACCTTGTCGCCCTCGACCAGCTCAAAGGAGAACTCGCCGGCAGCAAGCTCACGCCCGGTCAGAACCTTGTTCGCGGTAATCTGGTCGGTGACGCTCGTCTCGACAGGCGTCGCGCTGTAGGTATTGGTGAACGTAAATGCCGCGTTGCCGTCCGGCTTGCGGGACACGCTCAAATTGCCCTTGCCGTCATCGGTCACGGTGAAGGAAACCTCGCGCGACGGCTTGGCGTCGTTGGTCACGCCAGCGACCTCGCCGGACTCGGTCACGGTGTAGGTAAAGGTGTGCTCGCGCTTCTCGGGCTTCTCGCCCAGAGCCTTGTTAAGGTCGTCGAGCGTAAAGGTGATCTTGCCAAAGTCGACCTTGCCCTTGGCATCATTGGTCACGCTCGCGTTCGCGGGCATGGGTGCGCCCTCTTCACCGGTCACGGTAAAGGTGAACTTGCCGTTGATGTCGACCGGCATCAAGCCGTCGGCGACCTGCAGGTTCTTGATGCCCACAAGCGATGCCTCGGTAGCATTCGTGGTGTAGGCGTTCTTGAACTCGATGCTCTTGACGTCCTTGGCGTCCTTCAGCTCGTGCGTGGCAACCAGCTGGCCCTTGCCGTTATCGCTGATGGTCGTCACGATGGTGTAGGTCGTATCGTCATAGGTGATGCCGCCAGCGTCGCCCTTGACCTCGCGCAGCATGTAGATGTGCTGGCCGATCTCGGTGTACTTGATGGCGCTGAACGTCACCTTGCCGTCGGCGCCGTTCGCAACGGTCTCGATAAGCTCAGAGTCCTCGCCCTTAACCTCGCGCAGCTCAAAACTGAACTCACCGGCCGTAAGGTCGCGCCCGGTCAGAGACTTGGTCACGTCAATCTTGTCGGTAACGCTGGACTCAACAGGATCCGCAGCGTAGACGTTCTTGAACTCGGTCACTTCGGCTTCACTCCAGGCCACCTTCACAGCGGCGCTGAGCTCACCCTTCTTGTTGGGCGTCACCGTCACGGTGATCTCCGCGACGCTACCGCTGTAGGCAATGCCGTCAATCGTGGTCCCGGCGTGCTTTTCGCTAACCTTGTAGACGTACGTGCCAGGCTCGGTGTATTCAATCGTGCCGAAGTCGATGGCAGCCTTGCCCTTGTCGTCCAGGTCGGCCCCGTGCACGATCGCAGTCGTAGTCGCAGGCATCGGAGCATTGCCCTCGGACGTCAGCCCAAACTCAAACGTGTCCGTATCCGTCCAAGCGCGGCCCTCGAGCACCTTGGTTAGACCAAAGCTGGCCTTGGTGTTCACCATTGCCGGCATCATGTCATACGCAAAGCTGATCTTGCCGTTGTTGCCCAGGTAGGAATTGACATGCGTCGCGGTCGCCTTGGCGGACACGTTATTCCACTTGGGGTTGAGAACGTCGGTCGCGGTGCCGGTGTTGTTGCCGCCCACGCTCTTCTTGGTGGTGTGGAGCTCATCGATAAAGGCCAGGCGCGCGGTTCCCACGCTAAACGACAGGTTTCCGTCCTTGTCGGCAACTATAGCGCCGTCAAACTTGGCAGCGTCGCCACCGATGAACTCGATGACGGCGGTGGTGGGCTTGGCCTCGCCGTTCTTGCCCTGCTCCTCAAACTCATCCTTGTAGTAATAGGTGCCTTTCTCTGCCAGTGAATTCTTTGCGGGCTGTGTGCAGTCCTTGTCCGTGTAAATGGGAGTCTGCTTCTGGAAGTAGTAGTAGCGGTTGGTGTCGGCCGGCTCAAAGGTCGCAACCGTATCGCCCAACGCACCACCGCTCCACTTGTTCGCGTAGAAGCTCACGGTCTTGGTGCCGTTGGCAACAGCCGTATTGCTCTCGATGTAATCCTTGAGCCCCGTTACCTTCTCGGGCGTAAACAGGTTGTCGAGTGCGACCTTCTTCACGCTCGAGGCATACTTCACCTGGATGGGCTTAACGGTATCGACCGAAAGCTTGCCGTCTACGGTCTTAAAGTGACTCAGCGGAATCAACGACGCGGGAATGTTGACCGTTACGATATCGCCCTTCTGGGGATTGTCGTCGCCGGCACGCTGCGCGGTAATGAGCAGGTCTTTTGCCTTGCCATCGAACTCGTACG
Organism: uncultured Collinsella sp.; assembly: GCA_958429225.1. GTDB lineage: Bacteria > Actinomycetota > Coriobacteriia > Coriobacteriales > Coriobacteriaceae > Collinsella. The sequence goes on along the minus strand of CAUAJB010000003.1, from coordinate 20,877 downwards.
TATCGGTCTTGGTTTCTTTGTTGACCGTCTTGCTCGGATTGGTAAACGGCGTGCCGTTGATGACGACCTCGGTGAAGCTGTCGACCTGCATAAAGTCGCCCAGCTCGTCGGTAAACGTGATGTAGCCGGACTTGGTCTCGTCGTAGCCCTTATGGATTTCGGTCGGATAAGGCGCCTCCGATGTGATGGCCTGCGAGATGTCGTCGAAAACCTTCTTGAGCTCTTCGGCATTGGTCGCCGACTTGTAGTAGTCGGAGTTTTCCGCGCGTGCGCCAAGCTCGTCGCTCGCATACGACGTGGCATCGGGATAATTACTCGACACGGCGTGCATAAACTTGTTGACGTCGCTTGTCCCCTTTTTCGAGGGATCGGCAGCGGGGTCCGCTCCACTAAAGATGCCGATGGTATAAACGGTGGCCTTGCTGTCCTTCATGTTCTTGGCAGCCGTCACGGCAGCATCGGCGACGCCAGAATCAAACTCGCTGTAGCTCGTTGGCTTGCCGTCGGTAAAGAACACAACGACCTTCTTGGCGCCTGCACGACCGGAAGGAATATCCCTAGCCAGTTCCAGACCATAGTCGGCGCGCGTTGCACCAGCGGGTGTAATCTGGGCAATCCTATCCTTAAGAGTTTTCACGTTGCCGCCGGAGCAATCGGTCAGGCCCTTCATTACCTGCGAGTTGTTGTACCAAAATTGCCCCTGCCTGTACGTGTCATTGCCGACCTTATCAGTCTTATCACCCGCAAACTTAACAATGGCAACCCTATGCTGCCTATCAACGCCCTCGATAGCCTCGTTTTGTTTGGCGATGGTATCGATAAAGCTGTTCGCAGCGCTCTTCAGTGCATCGATACGCTTGGTGGAATCTCCGCCACCCATAGGATCATCCATCGAGCCGGAGGCATCCAGCACCATCACGATGTCGAGTGGCGTGGTGACTGTCACGGTTGAATTAGACGTCGAGGACATCGCCGAAAGCGTAGTCACAAAATCTGATGCTTCGTTTTCTCCGGCTGCCATGACCGTCTTGTCGGTCCAGATTCGACCGACGTTTTGAGTCGTCACCTTATTGCCGCTGTGGCCGGCCGCCCATTTTTCCCAGCGACCGCTGGTGTCGGGGTCGGCGACCTTTCCGGTCATTATCGGTCCGTCCATTCCTGTGCTGGACCTGGCGTTGGCCTCGGGCAGCATGGCGAATGCTGCGGCTGGCAACACCAGCACTACGGCCAGTATCACCGCCAAGAGACCCCTCGTGTACTTACCCATCGTGTCTCCCTTCTCGCGGTCTCAGACCTTGCATCAGCCTAAAGTTACGAAATGAGACACAATTAGGGCAGGTGACACACGTTCCAGATTTGATTTTGGGCGTGAGACAAATGTCTCACCAAAGTTGAGACACGAGAGTTTTCGCAGGAAAACGGATGCGACTCGGAGCCAACAGGTCAAAATGATCCGTTTTCCTCCGTCCCCGGGGGATCAGTTGGTAACACTCGCCACGAAATCGGGCCATCTACTACGTTTGACTCGATACCCCCGACCATAGCCGCTTTTCATGAAAAACCGCAAGCGTTCTACCTGCGGTTTTCATTTCGCATTACTTGACGTGGTCGAGGGCTGCCGCCTAAACGTAGTAGATAGGCCCATTTCGTGGCAGACGGGTCACGCGGCAGCCCTCGTGAGGCAAAAATGATCCGTTTCCCTCTGTCCACGGGAGATCAAGGGCTGCTACGGATATGGTGCTATTTCAAAACTATGCCGGATTACGGGGCTAAAGTCGGAGTCCTCATCCATACAGCCTTTTTTTGAAAAACGGCAAGCAGTCTACCTGCGGTTTTGTTTTTGGGATTTTCTGTATGGTCGGAGGTTCGCTATCCAGCCCCGTAATCCGGCATAGTTTTGTTCGCGACGGCACAACCGCGCGTTTAAGCGCGGGGCCGGTGGGGCATTTTTGCCCCACCGGCCCCTATTCCAGCGCTATTCCGGCTTGGTTTCTACTGTGGGAGTCTTGTCCGCTGCGACTGGGGTGCGGGCGGTGTCCATAGTCAGGCAGTGCTTGGGGCAGCTCTCGATGCACTCGCCGCACACCACGCAAGCGTACGGATCGATCGACCAGGTACCGCCCTTGCGATCGACCGAGAGTGCGCCCGCCGGGCAACGGCGCGCGCACATGCCGCAGCAGATGCACACGCCCATGTCGTTGACGATATGTCCGCGCAGGCGCTCGGGCGCCGCGAGCTCCTCCTGCGGATAGCACACCGTTACCGGCTGCTTGACCATAGAGCCCAAGGCCGTCTTGGCAAATGTCAGCAAACTCATGCCGCGCCTACCTTTCCGTGCAGCTAATGCAGGGATCAATGGTCAGGATAATCATGGGCACGTTGGCAATGAGCACGCCCTGCAGCGCATGCGTCAGACCTGCCAGGTTTTGCGACGTCGGCGTGCGCACGCGAAAACGGTCCAGATTCTTGGTGCCGTTGCCGCGCACATAGTAATACGCCTCGCCGCGCGGCTGCTCAATCACAACCTCGCCGCGCGCGCCGTCGGCCGGCGTAAGCTTGGTGCGCCCGCCGATACCGTCGTGTGGGATCTTGTCCACAAGCTCCTTAATGATGTCCATGGCCTGCGTGACCTCGGCACAACGCACCTGGCAGCGAGCATAGCAGTCTCCATCGGTGGCAACGATGGGCTCAAACGCAGCCAGGTCCGCATAGGCACCGTCGCCAAACATGCGCACGTCGTAGTCCACGCCCGAGGCGCGACCGAACGGGCCGACCATCGAAAGCTCCAGCGCATCCTTCTTGCTGATCACGCCCACGCCATGCAAGCGCTCGCCGCAGCTGTCGTCGTCCAAAAACGTATGCACCAGGGCCTCGTAGTCGGGGCGCATGGCGTCAAGCGTCTGGACAATGCCGGCCAGCTCGGAGTCCTCAATGTCGTGCTTAAGGCCGCCGATCTCGTTAATCGAAAGGATCACGCGACCGCCGCAAGTGCTCTCGAAGATCTTGAGAATCTGCTCGCGCAGGGTCCACGAACGATAGAACAGCGCCTCGAAACCAAAGGCGTCGGCAAGCAGGCCCAGCCACAGCAGGTGCGAGTGAATGCGTGAAAGCTCGTGCAAAATGGTGCGGATATACTGCACGCGGCCGGGCACCTCGATGTCGAGCATGCGCTCGCAGGCGCTGGCATAGCCGCAGCTGTGGCCCACGGCGCAAATGCCGCAGATGCGCTCGGCGATGTAGCCAAACTGGTGCATATCACGCTTTTCGGTGAGCTTCTCGAGTCCGCGGTGCACAAAGCCGATCTGCGGAATTGCCTCGATGACGCGGTCGTCCTCGATCACCAGATCCAGATGAAGCGGCTCGGGCAGCACCGGGTGCTGCGGGCCAAACGGAATAACGGAGCGATGTGCCATGGACCTTACGCCTCCTTTTTCTGCTTGTCGCGGGCGGCCTTGGCGGCAAGCGCCGCGCGGACCTTGGCCGCTTTCTCGGGATCCATGGCGGCGAGCTTTGCCTCCATCTCGGCAGCCTTGAGCGCGGCCTTCGCAGCAGTTTCATCGTGCTGAGCATCGGAGCCGGCAGCCGCAGCGGGCTGAGCGACGGCAGCGCCCGCAGCATCGCCAACGCCCGCAGTGCCCTCCCCCGCAGCGGCCATGGCAGTAGCAACCTTCTCGGCCGCGGCCTTGCGCGCCTTGTCCTCGGCAGCGGCACGCACCTTCATGGCCTTCTCGCGCGCGGCCTTCACCTCGGGCGTGATAACGCTCATGGGTTCGGCAGTCGAGACCTGGTAGAAAAAGCCCTTAAAGTCAATCTGCATATCGGTGATGGCAAGACCGAATAGGTCGTGCGCTTCGTTTTCAAACGGAAATACCGCCGGATAGTACGAGCTGATGGACGGAATCTCCTGATACTGGTCGATGCCCTCAACCACCAGGTTCTCGATCGCATAGCTGCCGTCCTGCGCAATATGCTCCTGAGCAGCACGAACGTCGATAAACGTATAGACCAGGCGATACGATCCGTCGTCCACACAGCGCTCGGCATGCATCTGCACAAAGCGCGCGCCGGTACCTTTGAGCGCCTGCACATGCGGCAACAGCTCATCGATCCCGACGGTAGTGTAGATTGCCTTTTGCATTACTCGGCCTCCTTTGCAGCGGCAGGCGTCTCAGCAGGTGTGTCGCCAGCGGCGGGCGCGTCGCCGGCCTCAGCCGCAGCTACAAACCCGTCCTCGCCCAGCTCAACGCCACCGTCCCAGGTTGCGGCGCCGCCCACGGTAAGCGGGTCACCGCCAGCGCGCATCACGGCCTCCTTCTGGTCCAGAATGCCGCACGCCTCCACAATGGCGTCGATCACCGTCTCGGGGCGAATGGCGCACCCGGGCGCGTACACGTCCACGGGAATCGCGCGGTCCACGCCGCCGATCACGTTATAGGCATCGCGGAACACGCCGCCCGAACACGCGCAGATGCCGCAGGCCACCACACACTTGGGCTCGAGCATCTGGTTGTAGATCTGGCGCACGACAGGCAGGTTCTGGGCATTGACTGACCCCGTCACCAAAAAGATATCCGCATGCTTGGGGTTGCCGGTGTTGACCACGCCAAAGCGCTCCGCATCGAACAGTGGCGTGAGTGAGGCCAGCACCTCGATATCGCATCCGTTGCAGCTCGAGCCGTCGTAATGAATAACCCACGGCGAGCGCGACATTTTATGATCCATGGATGCCGCCTCCTAAATAAACACGTCGACGAGGATGGGCATAAGGTTGAGCAGGCCAAACACCAGCGCCACGCCCCAGCCGAGCCTAAAGCAGCTGCGCCAGGTGCTGCGTGCGAAGGTGTTGTCGATCAGGACCTCGACAAAATACGTCGCGACCATCACGACCAGGGCGACCACCCAGCTCACCGGGTTGTCCCAGACAAAGAACATGCCCACCCACATCAAAAACAGCACGGTCTCGCACCAGTGCATAAGGGTCATCTTGGCCAGCGTGCCGCCGCTCATCTCGGTGGCGACGCCCTGGACAATCTCCTGATGCGCGTGATGCGAGTACGAAAGGTCAAACGGCGACTTGCGCAGCTTGATGGTAAGCACCGCGAGCAGTGCGAGGAAAATAGGCGCGCTGTACACGATGATGGGGGCCGACTGCCCCGTCACGGCAATGGAATCGAAGCTATCGGTGGCAAGGTACAGGCCCACGCTCATCAGCAGAACGGCGGGCTCGTAACTCATGACCTGCAGCAGCTCGCGGTCGGCGCCGACCTGGGCAAACGGGCTTTGCGTCGAGGCGGACGCCAACACCACAAAGATCGCGGCAAGCGTCACCATAAAAGCGCACAGCAGCGTGTTGGAGCCCGACACAAAGATGCCGCCACCCACGACGGTAAAGATGAGCGCGCACGCCATGTAGGTATCGTCCATGGTATTTACGCTGGCGGGGGCCTTGCGCAGCAGCTTGGCGACGTCGTAGAAGGGCTGGAGCAGGCGCGGACCCACGCGGCCCTGCATACGGGCGGACAGCTTGCGGTCGATGCCGTCGATCAAGCCGCCCACAAGCGGCGCCAGCAGGGCAAACACCACGGTACCAATAAAGATGCCCACGACGCCCGAGCCTTCAAAATACTTGCCGCGCAGCACCGAGGGCGCACTCATGGCAAGCCGCTCGGGCCCAATCCACGCGCAACACAGCAGCGCAAACAAGATAATGCTGCAGCACACGACGCTGCCCACGGGGCTAATACGCTTCTCGCCAAGGGCGTCCTCCGAGTACCAATTGCGCTTTTCGGCCTTCACCTCGCGTCCCATCGAGCCGCGGAAATGGCGATATTTATCGGTTCCCACGCCCGAAAGGTACACGTTGACGTGCGGTTTGTTGCTCACGCGGAACGACGTCAGCAGCACCACGGCGATAAAAGCCACGATAACCACCATCAGATACATGGCGTCCTTGCCGATAACGTACGGCACGCGGCCAAACACCATGGCCAAGTAAGGCGACACCAGACCGCTCGAGATAACCGGGAACGCCACGCAGCACAGAATCAGCAGCGCGGCGATGGTGTTGAGGGCCATCCATTCGGTCTTATGGACATTGACCTCAACGTTTTGAGCCGTGGGGTCGACGCCCGAAAGCTTGGCAAGCCACTTGCCCCAGAAGAAGAACGTCGCGGCCGAGCCAAAGGCCAGCACCATGATCATGAGCACGTTGCCAGTCTGCGCGAACGCCACCAGGGCGCCCCACTTGGACACGAGCATGCCAAATGGCGCCACGAACATGCCCATGATGCCCAGCATCATCAGGCGCGTCAGGTGCGGCATGCGGCTGAACATGCCGTCCATGTCCTCGATATTGCGGCTGCCGATATGATGCTCGGCCGTGCCCACGCACAGGAACAGCAGCGACTTTGCCACCGTATGGAACAGGATCAGGAAGATGGCCGCCCATACGGCCTCGGGCGCGCCGACACCCAAGCAGGCACTGATGAGGCCCAAGTTGGAAATGGTGGAGTACGCGAGCACGCGCTTGGCATTGCTCTGCGAGATGGCCATAAGGGCAGCGAGCAAAAACGTGATGGCGCCCACGCTCGTGACCATAAAGCCGGTCACGGGATAGATGGCATAGAGCGGGCTCAGCTTGACCATCAGGAACACGCCGGCTTTGACCATGGTTGACGAGTGCAGCAGGGCGCTCGTGGGCGTGGGGGCAACCATGGCACCCAACAGCCAAGTGTGGAACGGCATCTGTGCGGCCTTGGTGAGCGCGGCGAGCGACAACAGGATGACCGGCATCACCAGCAGCGCGGACTGCGCGGTTCCGGCGCCGGAAAGCTCAATCATGCCCGAGATGGTCAGCGGCATGCCGTTCACGTGCAGGTACATGAGTCCGGCCAAAAACGCGATGCCGCCCAGCATGTTGAGGATGATCTGGGTAAAGGCGTTTTTAATGGCCTCGGGCGTGCGCGTGTAGCCAATCATAAGGAACGAGCACACGGTGGTGATTTCCCAGCCGCAGAACAGCCACTCAAGGTCGTCGCTCGTCACGATGACGAACATGGCTGAGAGGAACAGGAACATAAGCGCCAGGAACTGCGGGCGACGGTCGGGCGCGGTCTGCCCGCGCAGCGCAGCCTCGTGCTCGTCGTGGGCCTGGAAGTCCTTCATGTAGCCCAGGGCATACACGCAGATAAGGCTGCCGACGATGCCGACGGCGAGGACCATGATCACGCTCATGTAGTCCAGGTAGAGCGGGGTTGCGGTGACGGCTTCGGTCGCGGGCAGCGTCATGGCTGCAAAGGCGAGCGAGCCCACCAACTGGACTACGCTGAGCACCGTGGTGAGCGCGTTCCTATATTTGTACGCGTTGTACAGGATGACGGCGCACAGGATGACGTCGATAACGGAACTGATGATCGAGAGCACATGCGAGGTGCCGGGGGCAACCTCAAAGCTCTGCGGACCCGTGCCAAAAAACATGACGGCGACTACAACTGTCACCGCCATAATAATGCCGGAGCCTATGAGCCCCACCGCATCGCGGGTGCGGTCACCGCGCGCGAGCAGCATGCCCAGCGCCGGTACCAGCGGAAACAGGGTAAGGAAATACAGTAGCGTCATACCATCACTCCCCCATGCAAAAACGCTGCAATTGTTTAACGTTATAGCTCAATTACGGGGTTGCGGTGGCAGGTTTTCGGTCAACTGGGGAGTTTTAGGCGTACGGGGCAAGGGCACGTCCGCTTTGGAGCAGAGGGGTGACGCTCCACCTATCACAGCGACAGGCGCGCGGGCCACTGCGCGCGGTTGATTGGCCACGCTGGAGGATATCCCGATAGGCTCGCGACGGTCCAAATAGTTGGCGCGGCAAGAAAAATGCGCCCCTGTGGGCGCACCCTCTTGCTACTCTGCCTGATTAACGCGCGGCTTGCGACCGCGCGGCTTATCGATAAGCGCGTCGGCGCCGCCATCGCGATACTGACGACACCAAGCCTTGACCGAAGACTCGCTGGGAATCTTGTGCTTGATCATGGCCTCGCGAACCGTCAGGCCGTTTTCCAGACGGTCCTTAACCACGGCGAGCTTTACGTCGTACGAGTAGGTGTGATGATGCGAACCGGCATTGAGAACGGCGTCGGCACCGCCCACGGCATACGCGCGGGCCCACTGACGAGCCGTGGCCTGGGGAATGCCAAGCTCCGCGGCGAGAGCGCGATGACCGACCCCCTCTTGGAGGATCTCGACGGCGCGCTGCCTAACCTCGGGCGCATGCGTGCGAGTCCTAGTTGCTTCCGACATACCTGCCACTTCTTAGCCTTAGCCGTTAATCTGCTTTCTTACGTGCAAGTTAGATAGTAGCATTTTACTGTTTGCTCAAAGCAGTTAATTAAAATAGACGCGGCGTTATCTGGGCATTTGGCACCAAATTACGACATTTCTTTATCGATTATTTACGCTGGTAGCTGACTCGCAGCTAATCGTCATTCGCTTGTCAACAAAATTGGCATCTCTTTATGTCCTTTGGTATAGAGGATATAGTTATTAACCCCTCCCCCAATATTTTTGAGTGATCTGCAAGGCAGTAGACGTCCTCACTCCTCATGATTACCGCGCATTGCCATTCATCGGAGCAAAACAAAAAGGGCGGGACCTGCTGCGCTTGCAGGCCCCGCACCGGTTGACACCCGACGGGACACAGCCGGGCGAGACGGATCCGTGCTACCGCCCCGCCTGGCCGCGATGTTCAACTACAGCTCGTTGGCCGCGTGATACGCCGTGCGAATGGCGCTCGCAATGTCGGCGGTGCGCTCACCCGAGCAGTCGCCCACGCAGGTCACGGGCACCGTCACGCCATCCAGGTCAAACGCGTTGGCCTTGGAGCCCACGGCCATCACCACGTAATCGCAGACGATCTTCACCGGCTCCTCGGCGCCGTCCTCGGTGGTGCGAACAGCCTCCACGCCCTCGTCGGTAATGGCGGTCAGGCGGGTATTAACATGCTGCTCCACGTTGTGCTCTGCAAAGTCGCTCATAATCAGCGGCAGAATGGTCTCGGACTCGCCCGCGGCAATCTTGTCGAGCATCTCCACGATCGCCACCTCGCAGCCGTGCTGCAGCAGGTACTCGGCAGTCTCGGTGCCCACCAGGCCGCCGCCAATGACAGCGACGCGGCCCGTAAGCTCCACCTTGCCGGCCAGCACGTCCCAGCTCGAGACGACCTTCTCCGAATCGGCACCCGGAACGGGGATGACCACGTCGTGTGCGCCCACGGCCACAATCGCAGCGTCGGCGGCGTTGAGGTCCTCAGCGGTAGCGGCATGGTTGAGCTCGACCTTCACGCCCAGGCCGGGCAAAATCTTCTCGTAGTACTCGACCGAGCGCATGATCTCGTCCTTGCGCGGAGGCGCGGCCGCCAGCACAATCTGGCCGCCCAGATGATCGCTCGCCTCGTAGACGGTCACGTCGTAGCCGCGCTTGGCCGCCACGCGCGCGGCCTCCAGACCGGCGATGCCGCCGCCCACCACGGCGATCTTCTTGTCGCCCTCGCCCGGCTTAATGGCGATGGTTGCCTCATCGCCGTTCTCGGCATTGAGCACGCACGAGATGTACTTGCGGTTTTGAATCGCATCGACGCAGCCCTTGTTGCAGTTGAGGCACTCGCGGATGGGCTCACCCGTGGCGGCCTTCAGCGCAATGTCGGGGTCGCACATGAGCGAGCGGCCATAGGCGATGATGTCGGCGGCGCCGTCTTCCAGAATCTTCTCGCCGGCCTCAACCGAGACAACGCGGCCGACGGTTGCCACCGGCACGGAGACCAGGGCCTTGACGCGCTCGGCCACGGGCAGCGTCCAGTTGTAGGGCATGGCGCCCATGGGCGGAATGGTGTCGCCCATGTTGCCGGTGTGGTTGGCCTGTGCGACCTGAATCATATCGATGCCCGTACCCTCGAGCAGCTTGGCGAACTCGCAGGCCTCGTCGGGCTGCAGGCCACCCTTGCCGCGCGGCGTGCCGTCGGGGTTCTCCATGATCACGGGGAGCTTGTACTCCACCATCAGCTGCGGCGCGGCCTCCTTAATGGCGGCGACGACCTCCAGCGCGTAGCGAACGCGGTTCTCGAACGAACCACCGTACTCGTCGGTGCGCTGGTTGAGGATGGCCGAGCACAGCGAACCCACCAGGCGGTCGCCGTGGACCTCGATAGCGTCGATCCCGGCCTGCTGTGCGCGAGCGGCCGAGGCAGCGATGGCCTCCTTGATCTGGGTGAGCTGCTCTACGCTCGCCTCGTTCACAAAGTGCTGCATGTCGTGATGCAGCTTGGCGTAGGCCTGGTTGCGGATCTCGTTGGACTCGGCCATCTTGGCGGCAAAGGTCTCCTCGTCGCCGGCGGCCTTGGCCTCCTGCGCGGCCTTGGCGGCGGCCATGGATCCCATGACCATGCGGCCGACACCGGGCACGTCGTACTCGGGGTGGAACAGCTGCAGCGCAACCTTGGCGCCGTACTTGTGAACGGCGTCGGCCAGCGCCTTAAACGTGGGAATCTGGGCGTCGGTCGCCAGCTTGGGCGTGGGGCTTGCGGTCATGACGGGGGCGACGTCGCCGATGACGATGTAGCTCACGCCGCCACGGGCCAGGCGCTCATAAAAAGCCAGGCTGCGCTCGCCGATGGAACCGTCGCGCTCCTCGTAGCCGGTGGTCAGCGGCGGGAACATAATGCGGTTCTTGAGCTCAAGGGGGCCAACCGTAATGGGCTGGAGCAGCTTGGATGCAGGTGCGGTCATGGACATTCCTCTCTTGTAGGCGCGGCGGCGATGATGCCGCGTAGTTGTCTAGAGGATATGGCATGGGAATACAACAGCGCAACGGAAATCGGCGGACAGCAGGTAGCGGCAGGTGGATGGGGATGGGCGGGGCGGCCCGTCGGTTTATCTCAATCTGTAACAGTTACGCGACAAAACCGGGTCTTACTGTTACAGATCGAGACATTCCTCTCGGCCCATCCTCAACAATCTAGATCTGTAACAGCTAGGCCCACTTTTGGCCCCTATCTGTTACAGATCGAGACGAACCAAACCCGCCTGCTAGAAAATCTCAATCTGTAACGGTTACTCGGCAAAAACCGTCCCTCGTGTTACAGATTTAGACAAACGGGACCCAACCCACCGGTATATCTCAATCTGTAACACCTAGCCGCCTAAATCGGGTCTAGATGTTACAGGTCGAGATTTTGTTTGAGAGGCCGAGAATTGGACCGAGAACACGGTCCCGGAATAACAAAAAAGCTCGCCGGCTAGGCCGACGAGCTGCAAGTTCTTGGTCGCTGGGGCAGGATTTGAACCTACGACCTCCGGGTTATGAGCCCGTAGTTTCTAAACTTGTTGACACTCTTTGAGACTGTTTGACACCGCTATATAGGCAGGTAGATATACATTTCTTTCAAAAACACCAAATAGCGGTTCTGTTCGATTTCGACCAAAATTCGACCACTGAAATCTTGACTTTCGCCACTGCGTGGCATACGCTCGGAGCAGCGCACCCGAAGCGCCCGCTTCACGGGCCGCACGGGCGTGCTGCTCCGAGCGTATGCCACGCAGCCATGGAGTCACATTCGTATTCATTTGACCAAAGGATCGGCGCATGAGCAGGCCTCTTGTCGTTGGTAAGGGAAGCGCCCTTAAAAGCAAGACGCAGAAAAACGTGTACTATATCAGGCACAACATGGGCAAAGACCCCATTACCGGCAAATATAGGTACTCACCTCGCCGAAAGGTCTACGCAAAGAACAAGTCGGAATTGAGAGCCGAGCTCGAAGCATATAAGGCTGAGCTCAATAGCGGACTCACCATCAAAGACCCCGATAAGACCGTTTATCAGTACACCAAAGAGTTCCACAAAGATCGCGTGGACGCCGAGACCATCAGCCCGCTTGCCCTTGACCGCGAAGAGCTTGAAGTTAAGGAAATACAGGAGCTTTTCGGCAATTATCCCGTAAAAGACCTGGGGCCCCACATAATAAACGCCGGCTATGCTGAAGCCCGCAAAAGTGGAAGATTCTCCGAATCTGAGCTGCATAAAATCAGTGTAAAACTGAATCAGATTATGAAGGCCGCCATGCTTGACGACCTGATTGTCAAGAACCCCTGCGCCGGCACCGTCATCCCGCGGCCCAAAGGAAAAGAGAGGCAGGCTCTTTCCCTCGATGAAGCCCGGAGGCTTCTCTCCCTCCTCCTTTCACAGGAGATGGACTCCCACAGAATAGGCACCCTCTTGTTGCTCGATACCGGCATGCGCCGCGGAGAGATGCTCGGACTCAGATGGGGCGACGTCCATTTTGGCGACGGCTATGTCCGCATCGACGGACAGTATGCCGCCGACAAGCTGGTCAGAGACCCAAAGAGCTCAACGGGGAAAAGGTCCGTCTCTTTGAGCCCGCTTGCACTCGAGAGGCTCGCCGCCTGGCGCGAGCTTCAGCGCACGCTTCTCGCCGAAGTCGACCTCGAACAGGCTTCCAGCACCCCGATTGTGCACACATTAGTCGATCCCCAAAGAAACACGAGGGCAAAAACTAAAGATGACGAAAAAGGAAAGAGGGGGCCAATCGCCATCGCGCACATGGACCCAAACTGCTTTTCGCGATGGTTCCGCGAATGGTGCTCGGACTATGGCTTTGGGCAGTTCAGAGAAATCACGCACTACATCGAGCGAGACGGAAAGATGTACGCTCGAGGTACAAAGTACTCCGGCCTGACCCCGCATATGCTCAGGCACACGCAGGCGACGTTGCTGATCGGAGAGAACGTCGACATCAAAACCGTCAGCAGCCGCCTCGGGCACAGCACCGTCAAGCTCACGCTAGACACCTATGCACACGCAATTGCCGCCAAGGACCAGGCAGCCGCCAACACGATCGGCAACTTGCTTTCAAATTAAATCAGCTCTTCGCTTTCGATGCGCTTCGCCTCGCGTTCGCCCTCTTCCTACTGTTCCTGGCGTTCTTCGCTCTCGTGCATTCCTCTGAACAGCATCGCGATTTGCCGTTTGCGGTGTCGGCGAACGGCCGGCCGCAGTGCTCGCATATTTTGACGACATCAACCGAATAACTCTTTGCAAGCGCGACCCAAAGGCGCGTAGCAGCATCGGGAACGCAAAGGTCGAAAGAAGAGCCGCGGCCATAATCGATGACGCCATTAGCCATCTGCGTCGGAGTCTGCCGCTTGGGCTCGAGGATTCTCCTCCACCTATAACCCGCGCAGCGCGAGAACCACTCCGTCATGTCCTGCACCAGATGCGAGGCAAGGGATTCCTCGGTCTTGAGAACGCGCTCGGAAGACTCGTCGAGCCCCCTGAGAGTATCACCAGGCACCCTTGCAACAAAAGACGGACCTGGAAAGTCAGCTTCTCCAACTGTCTCCATAAAGGACAATGTATCGTTCTTGCACCACCTGACAAACGAACGCTCGACCATGGCAGTCCCGGGCTCAATCCTTTCATTGATCACCGCCCACTTGCCACCTCGCTCAAGCCCGCCCACGAAGCTATCCCTAAACTCATGATCGCTAGGGATTTGCAGGTTGGTGAGAACCACGTACGCGGTTTTATTTGCCTCAACGTTGCCGAAGCAATACACGCGCCAATAGGGATCCAAAACCCCCAGCGAAGACGGCGAACCCATCTCGACCGATGAAGCCAGGGAAGAGATCTTCATTGCCCCGGCGACCGAAAGCCAGGCGTCAAGCGGTTCGTCGATTTCATAGGGGCCGACTCTCCCCACAAAGCCAAACAAAGGACCGGTTACGCGCGCCGCGGCAGCGAACCTCTCCCGAGGGTCGACGCCGGAGGCCTTGTCACCGGGATGCGGCGCGTCGTCGACGCGACAAGCCGGTGCCGGCACTTCTGACAGGGCGAGCAGCATCGCATCAACGCTTCCGTAATCTTCCAATTTACAAGACGGCAGAACGCCTTCCAGAAGACCGTCAAGGGCCACGGAGCGAATCAGGCCGAAAGCAAGGTCCTTGTCCGCCCCCGGTGCGTCTGTTTCAACGCTTGACGGCCTGTTCGGCATACCGATTGATTCTTCGCGATAAGTGAAGTTCATGTGGTCGCCTGCACTCTCGCCCGCTACGTCCGGAACGAGACGACCGTTCTCGTGAAATTCAAGCCCGTCCTTCGTCTTATAGCCGACCTGAACCTGACCGGTCGCGGGATCAAGCGGCATGATCGGCCAATATCGACGTTCATCTTCAGGCGGCAAAGACGGCTCCCCCTCCTCCACAACATCGATAACCTTTGAGTCCGATTCACCGTCCTTGGCATCGGTCAACAGCAATTCAATCTTATTTATCAATTTATCGATAAGCATCATCGCAGGTAAACCCCCGTAATAGGTGATGTAATACCTCGATTTATGCCCGCCGACGGCATTGTGTAGTCACGGAGCAGCTCCCGCCCCGTAACACATACACCGAAGGAGGCATACACATGGACGACAACGACACGCCTGGCATCCAGACGGGCCCGCTTCTCACTCGCGACGAGGTCGCTGACAAGCTTCACCTCACCGCCGACACCGCCGGCCAGCTGATTGCCCGCACCGGCAAGGGCATCTACCTCTGTCGCCGCACGTACATCTATGAGCGCGATCTCGACGTCTACCTCAGCGCTCTGCGCGGCAAAGGCGGCGAATAGGATGATTGACTACGACGGCCTGCCCGCCTCGAAGGAGTACTACGGCGCCATCGGCACCGTCATCACGCCCGAGGCGTGGCGGGCGTTGCGCGGGCCCGGCAACCGCGCTCATCGCGTTCCCGAGCACACTCCCAGGCTCATCGCCGAGCGCGCCTCGGCCATCTTCGCGGCAAAGACCGGAAACGCTAAAGAGAAGGAGGCTGCTCGCCTCTCTATCGGCGCATGGATCTGGTACGCGCACGACGATGCCGACGAAGCGGCAGCGGTGGCTACGGCGGCCGCCATGGCCTCCCACGAGCGCGCTGTATTCATCTCGGCATGTGAGCTTGCAACGGCATGGAACGGCGGCGAACTTTACGGCCCCAACTCGAAGGCCCACACCGTCGATCGCTATCGCGATCTGCCCGTGCTCGTCATCGCGGATCTTGGCGCGAGCGGTATGCGCGAGGAGGCACTCGCGCTGATCGAGTTGCTCGGAGATCGTCGGCGCCACAAGCGCTCGACATTGTTCGCGTCGACCTTTACCGGCAAGAGCATCGCCAGGGCGCTGGAGGCGGCCGGATCGAACTCCGATCAGGTGCGCAAGCTCATCGAACTGATTAGCGCCGGAGTGCGCGAGGGAAGGAGGTCGTGACCGGCGCGAGGGCGAGGGCTCCGCCTTTCAGCGGCATTCGCCATTGGCAACTTTTCTATACATCCCAACATCTAGGAGGTACTTATGCGGCATCAGACTGTCGTAGTCCAGACGGACAGCGGTCCGGCCCTCGTCTTCGACATCGCTAAGAAGCGCTATGTCTACCATGGCGGCCAGGACACCCCCGTCCTCAACCTCGAGCACACCGAAAACGCCCAGAGCGCCTGGATCCTGCAGTTCAAGCACGCGATTGCGAACGTTCCCCGCACCCTCATGGCGTTTAGCCCCACCGACGAGGCCCCCGACGCGGTGGATTGTCTCGCTGCCATCGACGAGTGCTATGGCATCCCCGACCACGAGCTCGTCAAGATCGCAGCTCGCGCCTATGTCGTCAACGGCACTGGCGCGACGCACGACGCGTTCGTCAAACGCTTCGCAGCTCGACTCGAGAACATTACTCAGGAACTCGGTGTCTTCGGCGCAGTCCCCATTGAACTCGCCGATCGCGCCCCTTGGCCTATCTTCACCGTCGAAGACATCGACGACTAGCTCATCGTACGCCGCCGCCCGAGCGGGCGGCGGCCATCTCGCATCGAAAGGAAAACCATGCCCAAGAAAAGTGTCGATAAGAACCACAAGCCCCTCACCCTCAACGGCCACTCCTTCCGCATCCCCTCGGACGCCGAATGCCTGCTCGACGGCTGGAGCACCTTCGGCGTCCAGCCCATCGTTATCGAGCCCGCAGAGAAGATCGAGGGCATCCCCGGCGCCTTCGTCATCGCGTCCCACTCCTCCGTCCCCAATATCCCTTACGTCGCGCCCGCCATCGTCGCGGAAATCGCCAGGCGCTGGCCCGGCATCGACCCCCGCGAGCTCGCCAGGGTCATCGTCGGGGTCGCCCGCAGCGGCGATCGCTCTTACACCCCGGACAGCGTCCTCCGCGGTATCGACTGCATCCTGGACCTCGATACGTTGGGAGTCGTGAACAAGCTTGTCGCCTATCCTCCCCTCCCGGCAGACCAGGCGCCCGAGGGCTATCCCAACGTCCTTCTCGAAGACGAGTAGGCCTCAAGCGGGGCGGATCGACAACGGTCGGTCCGCCCCTGCTTTCGGGCCGACGATCACCGCGCATCGAAGAGAGGATCGAATGACAGCAGCAACAAAGAACGTCAGCGTGAAGCTCGACTCAAAGCTCTACACCGCCCTCAAGACGCGGGCAGAGCTCAACGGTTCCAACGTCAGCGACGAGATCCGCTCGCTCCTGCGCTCGGCGCTCGCCACGGAGGGGCTCGACCTCTACGGCAACGAGGTCGCAGATTTCATCCGCGGCGTCGTCGACGCGCGGATGGACGTCGCCGCACTCGACATCGAGCGCAAGCTCGACGCCGCCGAGGACCGCATCGCCGCGGTCCTCTCGCGGCCTATGACCGCCGCCATCATGGCCGGCCTCATGTCGGCCGACGTCCTCAAGGCCTCCTACGCCTCGCTCGACGAGGTCCCCGTCGCGGACATCTGGAAGAACTACCTCGCGCAGGCCGGCGAGCTCAGCCGCGCCGGGCTCGGCCGAATCGACGAGGTGAAGCTCCACGCGCGCGAGCGCGCCGATGGCTAGCCCGCCCGTCATCGTCAACCACTCCGTCGTCCGCGCGGGGGCGTCAGCGAGGGCGTCCGCCGCGGGCCTGGCGGCATACGCCGGCACCCGCCGCGGCGTCGTCATCGAGGTCAGCGAGGCGGACGGCAGGAGGCTCGGCGTGGACGGCCTGGCCGCCTACGCCGCGAACAGGACCGGCTCGACCGGCGGCCTCTGGGGCGCGGACGGCCCGGTCCCCGTGGCGGAGGCCAGGCGCGCCATCGCCCAAAACGGCGGCGCAGTGCTCACCACCGTCGTCACGGTCCCGAACGACATCGCCCCAGGCGCCGGCCTCGATCGCCTGGACGCCTGGCAGGCGCTGGTGCGGTCCGAGTGGCCGAGGCTCTTCTCCGAGATGACCGGCGTGCCCGAGAGCCGCGTGGAGTTCTACGCGGCGATGCACATCAACGGCACGAGCCGCCACGTCCACATCCTCACGATCGACCGCGAGGGCGACTGGGACTCCCTGCTGCCAAAGGGGAAGATGGAGGCGGCCAGACTCGAGATCTCCTCGAAGGCCATGGCACCGCTGCTGCGGGAAGCGTACATCGAGCGCGACCTCGCGAGGAAGGCGGCCCTGGAAGCAGTTGCGCGAATCGACCGCGGAAAGCTCGACATCGGCCTGCCGCCGAACGGAAGGATCGAGGCCGCCCACCTCAGGCGTTTCCACCCGGAGGCCTCCGCCGCGTTGAGGGAGGCCCTCGGCCGGGCGGCGTCCGACTCCCCCGCACTCGCCGGCGCACTGGAGCGCCACAGGAAAGCGGTCGAGAGGTGCGCCGGCCTCAAGTGCCTGACCGGTGAGGCGCGGGATGTCTACGTCCGCAAGGCAGCCGCCGACCTCGGCCTCCGGTGCGAGAACGCGGCGCTGCGGGTCATAGTCCCAGACAGAACGCCGGCTCGCGAGGAGGTGCCGACACGACGCGCCGCGCCCCAAACCGGCCCCGCGACGGAGAGGCGGCGGGAAGCCGGACTCACCACCGAGGCCCGGGCCTGCATCCCGAAGACGCGCCTCGAAAAGCTCGCGCGAAAGGCCGCGCGCGGCCGGACCCTCGAGCCGGCAGACCTCAGGGGGTGTCCCACGGCAGACCGGGCCTTCAGGCATGCGCCGTCGCCCGGTCCGGCCCTCGGGCGCGCCGCCGCGATGGCGACCCTGGTCGCCAGGGAAGCCACACGGGACGCCAGAGGACGCGACATGGGGGACGAGGCCGGCGAGAGGGCGCTGCGGCTCATCGCCGCGACCCTGAGGATCCTCGCCTCCGGCGGCACCGGGCCGTCGAGCGTCCCCGCGCTGAAGATAGCGAACAGGATAGAGAGGACAATCACGAGATGAAACCGAAATCCTTCAACCGCGACATGAATAGGGAGCTCGCCGGCACGCTCGCGGCCCACGGCGTCGCCGCCGTCATAGCCTGCGCCGCGGCCGCCGGCGCCTGGGACTACGCCAGGTGGTGGACTCTATCCCTCATCTCGGGCCTCTCCGTCCTGCTGCGGCTGCCCACGGCCGACCCGGGCCCCGAGCCCACCTACGTCTTCCGCGGCCCCCTCGAGGCGGCCGCCGACGCGGCGGCGTCGGGCCAGGCGGGCGAGCTGCTCGCGGCGCTCGCCCTCGTCGCGGCCTCCGTCCTCGCGCTCGGATTCGTTTCTTGGGGCCGTTCATGGGCGAGGCTCCACGACGGGACGTTCGCCGGCGACCGCGCGCCCACGCGCACGCACGGGGACGCCTGGCTCGAGTCGAGGCCCTCCAGGGTCGCGAGGCGCTGCCCTCCCTGGGACGGGAAGGCCGCCGCGGAGGGGCTCGTGGCGGCCGGCTGCATCGGCGGCGGGATCGCGATGGTCCCCGCCGTCCACTGCCTCATAAGGGCGGGCAGTGGAGCCGGCAAAAGCAGACGCGCGCTGGCGCCATCAATTGCGGCGGCGATCGACCGCAACGCCCACGGGATCCCGACGTCCGTCATCGTCCACGACCCGAAGTCCGAGATCCGCGCATGGACCGAGCCGCTCGCCAGGAGGACCGGGATGGAGGTCGTCGCCATCCGGCTCGACGAGCCCGTCAAGTCGGCGAGGTTCAACCCCCTCGACCGCGCCATCGCGGCACTCGGGACCGAGGGCACCGCCGGCGCCGTGGCCGAGCTCCGCGAGCTGTCGTCCGCCATCGTGCCCGACGCCTTCTCCTCAGGCCAGAGGTTCTTCACGGACGCCAGCCGCAACCTGCTGACCGGCCTCTGCCTGCTCGCGATTACGGACGATCGGATCCCCGACGGCGCGCGGAACCTCTCGACCGTGCTCGCGCTCCTGGAGCCCCGCGACGGGAAGAGCGCCGTGAAGTCGCTGGAGGAGCTCGCCGCGGACCTGCCGGCGGGAAACCCGGCGCGCCAGTTCCTCCTCGTCGCCTCGTCGAACGGCGGCGGAGGGGAGGCCCTCGTCTCCACCGCGCGCAACTACCTCATGTCCTTCTGCGACGACGACGTCAGCCGCATGCTCTGGGGCGGCGAGGTCGACCTCGCATCGGTCGGGCGCAAGCCGACCATCCTCTACATCGCCAGCGCGACGGACCGCGGCGACCGCGGCGCGCTCGTCTCGTGCATCTTCTCGCAGGCGCTGTCGGCGCTGCGCGAGACCGCGCGCCTGTCCGGCGGCAGGCTGCCGGCGGAAACCCTGCTCGCCATCGACGAGGGGTCCGGGATCCCCAAGATCCCCCGCCTCCTCGGCGACCTCGCCGAGGTCCGGAGCATCGGACTGCACGTCGTCTTCGTGCTCCAGAACACCCATCTGCTCGAGGCGCGGTGCGGCTACTCCAGGGCCGAGTCGGACGCGCTGCTGGCGCTGCTCGGCACCCAGGTCGTCCTCTCAGTTGAGTCCGTCGGCGAGGCGGAGGAGATCAGCAAGCGCCTCGGCGACTACAGCGTCAAGACGACCGGGGAGAGCTCCACCAAGGGGACGCAGAGCTCCTCGTCCGGCAAGTCGTTCTCCGTGGCGCGCCGCCCGCTGATCACCCCGTCGGAGCTCATGGCCTGGAGCGCGCGCGAGAACGGTGCGCTCGTGATCGACGCGGGGGGACCGATGGCGCTCGCCAGCCGCGACATCACCGAGACGTTCCTGGGGCCGCTGCTAGGCCTGACACCGCCGGGGGCCGAGGGCGCGCTGCTCGCGCGGGCGCTCGAGGGGGAGGTCCGCAACACCTCCCCGGCACCGGTATGGCGCATCCCGGAAAAGCCGAAAAAGCCCAAGGGGTCGCCGTCCGGCGGCAGGAAGCGCAAGGTGTCCGCCGCGCCCGACGGGTTCTGACGCGTCATACGGCCCTGCCTGCAAAAACCGCCCGCCGTCATACGGCACGCGAGGCGCGTATGACGGCGGGCCGTGACCGCCTTCCGGGTTAACCGGCCACGCTACCAGCGGCAACGAACTCGGCACGCCGAGTTGCGCCGTAAAATCCCGGGCGCCCGTAGTGCGCCCTTATCCTGCTTCTTGCGGGCGGAACCTTGATATCCGTTTGCTCCGCCGTCCTATCGACCGCAACGAGGCGCGTCCTCGCGGGCCCCCTTACCTCCGCGCTGCTTGTCGCGGCCCCGGCATTCCCGTTACTGTCCGATTCGGCACTGGGGCATAATGCCGCGCTCGAGCTCCTGCCGCTGGCCGTGTTCTCGCCTATCGAGGCAACGGGTTACGTAGGATGCTTCCCGACAGAATTCATTGGCTCCGGTTCGGGCGGCGCATCGATGCTTGCCGTGGCCCTGGCATACGCCGCGGTCCTTTTCGCGGTCGGCGCCGTTGCGACACGTTCCCCCAAACAGCCTGGACCCGCGAAAAAGCACCATGGGCTTGAGCTTCTGGACGCGAGCGTGGGATACGGAAGCACGACGATACTTTCAATCGGGT
The DNA here is from genome assembly GCA_958429225.1 of uncultured Collinsella sp. Lineage (GTDB taxonomy): Bacteria > Actinomycetota > Coriobacteriia > Coriobacteriales > Coriobacteriaceae > Collinsella. The sequence goes on along the minus strand of CAUAJB010000003.1, from coordinate 58 downwards.
CGCTTTTCCTGAGCCCGGGAACGGCGGCGGGCCTCGTTGCTCCCAACGGCTCGGGGAA
>CAUAJB010000002.1 GCA_958429225.1 uncultured Collinsella sp. | reverse complement strand
GTGTCCCCGCCCGCGTCATCAAGATGCGCGATGAGAAGACCGACAGCAAGACCGGCCTGGAAGAGGGCTTACGTCAACTTTAATAGTTACGCGGTTTTGACAAACCGCGTTTTCGCTGACGTATGCCCAACCTGCGGCGCAATGTCAGCAACCAAGCCGAAAACAAAAAAGGCCGAAGTCCCGAAGGGCTTCGGCCTTTGTTTTTCTGCAACGTCCAAGCACAGCTTATCGATTCTCAATACTTCCGATGTTCTTGAGCTCGATAGAGATGAGGCCGTTGGGTTCGTTGACGAACTCGATATACTCGGAGTTGGAACCCATCTCGGCCGGGAAGCTGATCTCGATACCCGTGTCGGTACGGATCTTGTGATTGCGCACCGCCGCGCGTTCGACCTGCTTGCGCTCCACGGGCACACGCTCAGGCACCTTCTCCTCGGTCAGTGCCGCGCGCACGCTCTCCTTGATAACCGGTTCGTCCTCAAAGACCTCATCGACGATATCCCAAGGCGGCAGCTCCTCGTCATCCTCAACCTTCTCGGCAACGGCAGCCTTAACCTTAGCGAGCGCTACAGCCGTGTTGGCACCATGCTCCTCGGCGACTTCCTCGACCACACGCGTCACGGTGTCGATGACCTCCTTGCCCGATACGCCCGTATCGCACTGCAGCAGGCCATCGGGGATAAGCATGCGGTCCTCGCCGGCAATCTTGCGCTTCTTGTCCACGTAGCCGATCTCCATGGTGCTTGCGCGCACGATGGCATAGCTCGGCACCTTTTGCGAGGGGTTCGGCAGAATGGCGTAGTGGCGCGCAATGTCGTTGCGCACCTCCCCCTCCTCGCGGCCCACTTCGTGCATAAAAGCCTGCTTGGAGCCCAGCAGCATCACGGCAAACCAGCGGACATCCTCATCGTCGTCAAAATCGGCCACGAGCACATCGGTGGACTCGGCTTTCTCGGCTTTGGTGAGCTCGGAGGAAATAAACTCCGCAATCTGCTGCGACAGGTCCACGAACTCGCGCTCGCCAAAGAAATAGCCCTTGAGCTCGCCGCCAAACGCAGAGTTCTCGGCAAACATGGCACGTTTATTGTCGGCCGAGGTACGCGCGCGGCGCAGATGTGTTGTCACGAAGTTGCGCACGGTACGGCTCTCGATATCCAACTCGCGCTGGCTCATAACGTTGACGGCAGAGTCAAAGTCCAGGATATGCAGAATCGCGTGATTGATTTTCATATACGGCATTCCGTTCTAGATCGATTTCGGCACGAACCAGTATAGCGGTCGAGCCCGCCCCAGGCGCATCGAAGATTGGTGCATCGGGGACAGGTTGCTTTGCACCAATGGCTAGCGCAGGAGCTCGGACTGCCAAGCCTCGAGCTGTTCTGCCAAACTCTTGCCGGCAGCGGGCATGTCGATCTGGGGTCGTTTGGGCAGCAGTGCGCATTTAAGGATTGCCGCGATGGTCTGCGAGACAAAGCGTCGCGTATCCTTGTCAAAGCCTTGCGCAGCCTGGAGCATCACGGGCAGGCTCTCGCGCAGATTCCCAGCGATATCCGCAAACCGCTCTGCACCCGTAGCCTCAAACACGGAGAACAACGCATCTACAAAACGCTCGCGCTCGCTAGGCGACACTGCAAGCAGCATCTCGCGAATAGAGCCATCAACGTATCGAGCACCGGCGGACAGGCGCTCGCAGTACACGAAGTCGCGACCATCAACCACCCAGCTAAAGGGATTGTGTTGCAGCAGGCTGAACTCGGTGCTCTCAACGATGGCATAGTCCTCCTGTGTCTCGAACATCATGCCAAAGATCGACGACCGAGGTAGCGTCTTGTCGATTCGACCGGAAAGATCGGCAAAGGCGTCGCCGTTCAGGAACTCCTCGACGAAACCCGGACCATCATGGGAATATGCCCGTTCGATTCGCTCACGGGCGACATCGGAGCACATTGCCGCACCGTACACCGCAAGGTTTCCACCCTTGGAATGACCTCCGCACAAAAGCGGCCCGTCAATCGCATCCGCCGCCTCGTCCACATAACGTGCCGCGGATTCCTGGGCCGGCACAGGACACCGGAACGCCATGTTAAAGTCCTCTTTCCAACCCACAATCGTGCTGTCGGTCCCCCGGAAGGAAAGGTAACTAAACCCCGCCGGAAACCGGAACGCCATGGCTGCAAACTGCTCCGTCGCCACCACATCGCTCACAGCACGATAGCCGCAAACGTGCACGCCACGGTAGCGAGGACTTGCTGCCACGGCCTCCAACAAGGCCCTGCTCCCCTCCGGGTCCCACAAGTCGTCAATCATGTCCCGATAGCACTCGGCACGCAGCAGCTCGCGTACGTCTAGGCCCTGCCAGTTCGTCAGCTCCGCCATATCACCCGGCAAACGCAAATAGGACAACCACGCAAAGACCAGGCTATCCACCGCGCAGAACGGCCGCTCCTCAAACGGATCAAACGCCGTCTGGGCATAGGTCAAAAAATTAGGCGAATCCGACATGGCCCTCCCATCGACTATAGTGCATTGGGGTCAGGTTACTTTGCACCAAAAAAGCGCCCGGGCCGCGTGGACTCGGACGCCTTCATTGTAGCTTTTCGCTCTAGCGAGCTTGATTTAGCAGGAGAAGTCGACGCTGTCGATAATGTCCTTGAGGGCCTTGGCGGAGACGGTGAGCTCATGCTGCTCGTCATCGTCCAGCGGCACGGGGACGCGGCAGACAACGCCGTCGCGGCCAACGACGGTCGGCATGGAGATGGCAAGATCGGACAGGCCGTACTCGCCCACCATGAGCGAGGAGACGGGCAGAACGGTCTGCTCATCGCGCATAACGGCGGTGCAGATGCGCTTGACGGCCATGGCGACGCCATAGTAGGTGGCGTGCTTCTTCTCGATGATGGTGTAGGCGGAGTTCTTGACGTCCTCGGCGATGCGCTTCTCGGCAGCCTCATGCTCCAGATGGCCGTGAAGCTCACAGAAGGTGTTCAGCGGAACGCCGGCAACCTGAGCGCTGGACCAAGCGACAAACTCGGAGTCGCCGTGCTCGCCCATGACATAGGCCTGGACATCGCGCGGGTCAACCTCGACGTGGGCACCAAGCATCTGCTGCAGGCGGCCGGTGTCGAGCACGGTGCCGGAACCGATGACGTGGCCCTCGGGCAGGCCGGACATCTTGATGGCGGCGTAGGTCAGAACATCGACCGGGTTGGAGACGATGAGCAGAATGCCGTCGAAGCCGGACTTCTTAATCTCGGGGATAATGGACTTAAAGATGCTGACGTTCTTGTTGACCAGGTCCAGGCGGGTCTCACCGGGCTTCTGGGCAGCGCCAGCGGTGACAACAATCATGGCGGCGTCGGCGACATCGGAATAATCGCCGGCGTAGATCTTCATCGGCTCGGCAAACGTCATGCCGTGCGCGATATCCAGGGCCTCACCCTCGGCGCGGTTCTTGTCCACGTCGATGAGGACCATTTCGGAGAACAGACCGCTCTGCATCAGCGCGAACGCCGAAGACGAACCGACGAAACCGCAGCCGACAATAGCGACCTTCTTCTCGTTAACCATTAGAAACTCCCATCTCACTCCACAAACAAGCCGCCCGGGAACGACCCGAGCGGCTTGTCGTAATCCCAATACATCCAATCGGGACTTTGATTATGCTCCTATTCGCAGCCAAAAATCGACCGTTTACCGAAATTGTTTGCAGGATTCGTAAAATAACTGCACGAAATCGGTTTCGATATATTGACGAGGCGAAATAGCTTTCTAATACAGGCCCGCCTCGCGAATGGCCTCGACAGCCAAAGCGATCTGGTCGGGCGGCAAGACCAGCGCCATGCGCACGTGTCCCTCGCCCGAAGGACCAAAGCTCGCGCCCGGCGTCACCACAACGCCGGCCTTCTCCATGAGCTCCTCGCAAAACGCCATCGAATCGGTGCGGCCACCGGGGAGCTTGGCCCACACAAACATAGAGCCATGCGCGTTGGGACGCTCCCAGCCCAAGCCCTCAAGACCGTCGCACAGGACATCGCGGCGCTCCTGGTACTTCAGACGCTGTGCCTCGACCTCATCGCGCGGGCCATTAAGGCACGCGATAGCAGCCTTCTGGATCGGGAGGAACATACCGAAGTCAATCTGGCTGCGCAGCTTGGCAAAGGCCGAGACCACGTCCTCGCGACCGACCAAAAAGCCAATGCGGGCACCGGTGACGTTAAACGACTTGGAAAGCGAGAAGAACTCCACACCCACCTCGAGCGCACCGGGATACTGCAAGAAGCTGCCACCCGGCTCGCCGTCGAACACGATGTCGGAGTACGCGTTGTCATGGACGATGAGCAGGTCGTGCTCGCGGGCGAAAGCGATGATCTCCTCGTAGACCTCGGGCGTGCCCACCGAGCCCACCGGGTTGGCGGGCAGCGACACGATCATATACTTGGCACGATCGGCAACCTCGGGATCGATACCCGCCACATAGGGCAGGTAATTGTGCTCGGCAATCAGCGGATAGTACTCGAGCTTGGCATCGGCGATCTTGGCACCCGCCTCAAAGACCGGGTAGCACGGATCGGGCACCAGGATGGTGTCACCCGGGTCGAGCAGGGCCAGACCCAAATGACCCACGCCTTCCTGCGTGCCGTTGCACGACTGCACCATGGACGGCGTAATGCCCGAAACGCCAAAGCGGCGCTCATAGTAATCGCACACAGCCTGCTTGAGCTCGGGCAGGTCGCGCAGGGCATACTTCCACATCTCGGGATCTTGGGCTGCTTGCGTGAGTGCCTCGACCACGTGATTGTACGGCTTAAAGTCGGGCGTGCCCACGCTCATGTTGTAAATGGTCTTGCCCTGAGCCTTCAGCGCGAGAAGCTTGTTGTTGAGCGAGGCGAAGACCTCCGCGCCAAAGCGGTCGAGACGCTGCGATGCCTGCATGGTGCCACCTTTCGATATAAAAAACGCGGCGCTCCGACAAGAGCGCCGCGCGATACGGGCCATCAGATTGCAAAAGTGTAACGCTTGCAACCCCCGTATTGGTTCAATTTAGCCAACCTTAGTCAACCGGATTGAGCGCATCGATCTGCGCAAGCCACAGACGCGAGCTGGCGTCACTCGGCATACGCCAATCGCCGCGCGGGCTGAGCGTCACCGAGCCCACCTTGGGACCATCGGGCAGGCAGCTGCGCTTGAACTGCTGGGCAAAGAAGCGACGGTAGAACGTACGTAGCCACGTGTGGACGGTCTTGGCGTCGTAGACGCCCTCGAAGCTCTTGAGCGCCATGCGGTAGATCTTGCCCGGCTCAAAGCCAAAACGCAGCAGGTAGTAGAGGAAGTAGTCGTGCAACTCGTACGGGCCCACCAAATCCTCGGTCTTCTGCGCAATCTCGCCGTCGCCCGTGGGAGGCAGAAGCTCGGGGGACACCGGCGTATCGAGGATATCGAGCAAGACCTCGGCAATGCGCCCGCCAAAGACATCGGCGGCATAGCGTACCAGATGGCGCACAAGCGTCTTGGGCACGCTCGCGTTGACGGCGTACATGCTCATGTGGTCGCCGTTATAGGTAGCCCAGCCGAGCGCCAGCTCCGACAGGTCGCCCGTGCCAATGACAAAACCGCCAGCCTGGTTGGCCAAATCCATCAGAATCTGCGTACGCTCGCGCGCCTGGCTGTTCTCGTAGGTCACGTCCTGCACGGTCGGATCATGCTCGATATCCTTAAAGTGCTGCTCCACGGCAGCATGGATCGAGACCTCGCGAAAGCTCACGCCTAGGTCGCGAGCGAGCGACTCGGCATTGGACTTGGTGCGGTGCGTCGTGCCAAAGCCGGGCATGGACACGGCCGTGATACCGGTGCGCGGCAGGCCCAAGGCGTCGAACGCACGCACGGTCACGAGGAGCGCCAGCGTGGAATCGAGGCCGCCCGAAAGGCCGATGACGGCCGCCTTGGTGCCCGTATGGGCAAGGCGGGTCTTGAGGCCGGCGGTCTGCAGGTCGAGGATAGTCTCGCAACGCTCAGCCAGATCACCGTGGTCGGCCGGCACAAAGGGAGCGCGGGGGAAGACTCGGTCGATGTCGAGTGCATCGCGCAGGACAGGTTCGTCCGTCAGCACGCCCTCAAACGAAAACTCAACGGTCGTGGCCTCCGGCGCATCGTCCGCGCGCGTCCACGTCGTCGAGCGGCGGCGCTCGGCAACCAGACGGTCAAGATCGACATCGGCCACCGCCATATCGCAGGTAAGAAGCTTCGTGGCGGCGAGCTTAGATCCGTTTTCGTAGACGAGGTTCTCGCCCGCAAAGACCATGTCGGTCGTGGACTCGCCCTCGCTCGCATCTGCATAGGCATAGGCACAGTACAGGCGCGCGCTCTGGTTGGATATGAGGCTGCGTCGGTAATCTGCCTTGCCGATAATCTCGTCCGAGGCCGACGGGTTGAGGATCACCGTCGCACCGGCAAGCGCCATCTCGGTCGAAGGGGGCGCCGGCACCCACAGGTCCTCGCAGACCTCAACGCCCAGCACCATATCCTCGGCACCCTCGTCACAGCAGCGGTAGACAAGCTCCGAACCCAGCGGAACCGGACCCTGACCGGCAAACTCGACCCACACAGGATCTGCGGGCGCCGGAGCAAACCAGCGGCGCTCGTAGAACTCGCCATAGTTGGGCAGATACTTCTTGGCCGTGAGGCCCAAAAGCTCGCCCGCGCAGCACACGGCGGCGCAGTTGTAGATATTCTCGGCAACCGCAACGGGAAGACCGATGGTAAAGACAATCGGCAGCTCACGAGTCTCATCGAGGATATGCACCAAAGCAGCCTCGCAGGCATGCAGCAGCGTGCGATTATGGAACAGGTCGGCCGCGGTATAGCCGCACAAGTTGAGCTCGGGCAGCACCAGCGCGCGAACGCCGCGCTCGGCAGCCTCGCGAACAGCCGCCAATGCAACCTCGACATTGTCCTCGACATCGGCAACGCGAATCTGCGGCGACGCCGCCGCCACACGCAAAAAGCCATCGTTCTTATTAGCCGAAACGCAGCATTGCCTTGTTGATCTGGACACTGGAGGCCCCTTCTACCCTGAGATTCAGTCTAACGGACGTTCACATATCTCTAACTAGCCAAAGCAACCTCCCAGTTTACTGAGAGGCCAACCTGTGCTAAGAGCATGTATTTCAATAATATCTTTAATTAAAAAGGAGAAATCGATAATCGACTTCTCCTTTAAGCGAGGCGAGTAAATTTCGAAACTAATGGCAGAATTTATCCATGTAGTCCTCAAAGTCGAACACTTCTACCACGACGCCCTCTTCCTGAAACTCTTTCAGTTGCTCCAAGAGATCTTTGTTAATAACGTCCATGCAGAAACCTCCTCTATCTAATCAATTGTAGTATATCTGCTTTCATGCAATTATCAACCAACTTGTTTAGTTGCTCCTCGTTTGCCGATAGTCCCTCTTTTTTCAAAATGTCGCGCACCTCGTTCTTAGTAATCGGCTTTTCAAACAACGAAAGCAAAGCGAACGAAAAATCATTAACCGCACACATTCTATGGGTGGCACAACTCAGCAGTACTCTTAACCCCTCTTTTGAGCGTCCGACTTCTTTCACAAACGAACTTTTAACCAATTGAAAACCATTATCGTGCATTACATAATCGGCATCGATATTTGTATTCAGCAATCCATAATGCAACAGTTCTTCTATCGCCCTTGTCAGCTCGAGGTCGCCCTGATCAAGGATAAGAGAAATGCTACAATCGGCCTCCAATAAACGGGCCAACTTAAGGTATACCAACTGGGAAACAGCATAGACATGATGGTATTCAGAATTATAGAAGTAGGCAAATGGCTCAACGAGCACGACAGAGGTCTTGGAATCCAGCCAGATTCGATCAGCTGGATTTAGACTAGTTAGCCGTCGCTTTACTTTGGTCAAATGTCCCTTATACCTGACAGCGTGAATAGAATCTAGGATCCAGGTCACCTCTGAAATATGAAGCCGCTGGGGCAAGTCAATTGTGTCGCTACCGTTTATGACCTCTTGCATATAAAAATCAATATGATGCTCATCAGATAAGGATTTTGCTTCATTTAAAGTTAAACCAGTGCCTGAAACATAATCCACTTCGAGGCGCAAATCCTCATATTGGGACTTCGGCATTACAGAGACACCATACTTATCGGGATGATTCCAAACATCCGACCCCATAACGAGACCAAAATTCGTAAATCCTCTCGTGGAATATGGAACACCACATACCTGTTTTGAATAATTCAAAACATTCTCTGTATAAGCTAAGGTGTTCAGAGCCTCTTCTTTAGTTTCGGTCGGAAAGCCAATCATAAAGAATAGATGAACAGGAATACCCGCATTGAGACAATCATGGATATTGCGATCAATCCAATCAACTCTCGTGTTCTTCTTCATTAGATCAAGAACTCTTTGGTTGTATGACTCGAGGCCAAACTGAATCTGCCTACATCCACTTTGGTACATCTTGTTGAAAACGTCTGTACTTAGGGTTGGAGAGAACCTCGTTTCTCCATGCCAGAAAAACGTTTTTCCCGATGCGTTTATTTCATCCGCGAGTTGCTCCATTCTTTTGCCTTCGAATGTTTCATCCACAAAAGAGAAAACTCTCGTGCCGTATTTTTCATTTAACCGACACATTATTTCAAATACTCTCGATATAGGCATCTTTCGGTAACAACCACCGGTAGCACCGGGAATGGTGCAGAAGGCGCAATGATTAAAGCACTGCCTAGAGGAATAAACCGGCAATATTAACTCAGGCATGAAGTATTTAGAAAGGGCGAAGCCATCGAAATCGGGAACTGTATCGTTGATAAATGTTTGCTCAATCCGATGGTTTTTATATATCTTTCCACCTTTAGCATGGCAAAGGTTTGGAACACAGTCGAGATTGTCATCACCAGAGTCAAGAGCCTCAAGAAGACGTGCAAGCGGCTCTTCGCCGTCATACATCATTATCGAATCAATGTATTCAAAAAAGGGATGCCATTCTTTCATGCAGTCATCTGCTAAACGGGTAATGTAATTGCCGCCCAATGAGACGTGTTTAACAGATGGACATTCTTCTTTAATCAGTTTCGCTAACGTAACTGCAGAAATCAATTGGAAACAGCCGCTCACCGAAATCCCAATAAACTCGATTTTTTCCCTCTGAATACGCTTAAGAAAGGCAGTTTCATAGAAGGAAATAAACGGATTATGCAAGGTATCCGCAAGCGATTTCATTATTTCTGGTGTCGAATAATAATCATAGGGCAAATCTATGGAGTTGAACGTGTATTTAACTCCATACGAGACGTGATTTATGATATAGAGTGCATTTCTAAAAATGTTTTCAGCATATTGTCTTTCTTTTAGATTAAAGTATCTCTTCGATCTGAAAATATCTTTTGCCTCGTCAACATTAAGTGCTGACTTTTGTATCAACTCGATTGTTAATTGAACATTCGAACTAAACGAATCCTTTGATTCCCGATACCTTTTACAGCACTCTTCGACATGTCTAAAAGATAGGAGGTCATCGTAAAATTCCACGTTTAAGTCAACAATGTCAACTTTATATTGTTCAACCTCTTGAAGATATGACTTCAAAACAGGCAAGGCAAGATACGGCCCCACTGGACTCCATCCTGGGGGAAATACTAAAAGCGTTTTAGGCATATCAACGTCACATCTTTCGCAAATAATTCAATTGAAACGCAGCTACCATCATAATTGAAAATACACCAAGTCCTGTAACGAGAATTGAGAACATCGCGATGCTCGTGAACAGCGAAACAAGGAGTGTTGAAATAACAACAGCAACCGATTGCAAAGACTCCCTAATTGAAAACAGGCTTATCGATTCAGATTCGTCTCTCGCCAAATCCTGCAGCGATGTTATGAGAAGCACATCTTGAATGGCGTTTCCGGCACCGACGATAAAAAGGAAAATAAACGATATCCCAGACGCATAGCGATAGCCAAACGCCAGATACGCACCGAGCGCAAGATACGTCACAAAACAATATGATTTAACGCAATCGGAACCACTAATTAAACGACCATATATTGTATTTCCGAACAACAGTCCGATTGTAAGACTACTCTGAAGGAATCCGTATTGTATCGATGACGAGTCAAATTGCAATTGCGCTATAGCTGGCAAAAGAGAATTCAGAGAGCCGAATGCCACGCCACTAGAAATATCGATTAATAGGAAACCAATTGCCAAGTGCTTCGCGCTAAGATCACTAAATGCAGTCCTGTTTTTTTCATTTTTGCTTATCCCCTCTTTATCATTAACCTCGATAACCGACGGAACATCTCGCAGCAACCAGAACGACGCGGCAAAAGAAAGCGCGTCTAATGCAAGAACAGCCTCCGCCCCAAATTGAGCGACAACAAAACCGCCGGCAACTGGCCCCAGAACCATCATCAAATTCTGCAGAAACCCAAACGAATTATTAATTACGTCGCGATTGATACTATTCGTATTGGCTCTTAACAACGAGTAAAAGCAGGGCATTTCAACCGTTCGGCAAAGCGATACCGCGCACGTAATAGCAAACATACTCCATTTACTATCAACAAAAATATAGCAAACGAATAATCCCGCGCGAATTAAGTCTGCCAATCTCATGGCCTGCAGTGTCCCGATACCCATCTTCTGAGGCAGCTGCGCGAGCGAAACTGAAAACAGAGAGGGGGCAAATCTGCAGCAGACCATCAAAGCAGTTGCAGAAACATCGTGAGTTACCTCGTAAATCAGCATTGGCAAAGCAATATTCGCACACCAATTGCCTATTTCGCTTATCCCTCTAGCAATATATAGGACCCGAACCGGATGGCTAGCTCTCAATACCGTGAACATCACGATTAACCTCGTATTTCAGGCCTCGTTCATCCCTTAATAGGAATCCATAATCAACCAAGTACCGCCTCAACACGGCATAATCAGGATAGAGCTGTGACAGCACACGATTAACCTGAAGCTCCGTATAACTTGTATTTAATTCAAAGAAAGAGACGGCCCATAGCAGCATGATTCTTTTATAGCTTTCCTTTTTTGGAATTGAAACCAGCTCGCCATTCTTGAGAAATCGTTTTTTAAAGTCTATTAGCTCATCCATTCACATCCTCCATTTCATACGCATCTAATACTAAAAATGCATACGCTTTAGGTCATCGCATTCGGCTTCTTTATTCGAACTAAACTCGAACTAATCTAAATGATTTGCTCAAACACTCTTCGAAAGCTCGTTTTTCACTCTGAGTAAAATGCCCTTCCCAGTCAGTCCACGAACAGGAAGGCAACTCACAACGAGCGGAGTCGAAGCCCTCTGCCGTCGGTCGTTCAAAATGCACGATAACCTTTTCGATATCCCCATCTGTTATCAGGTCAGAATGAACGACCTCGGTACCGTCTTCGAATGTCATATATGGGTACATCACGTAAACCACCTCGCAATCGTAAATCCAGTTTAGCATCAAGCTATTGCACCAAAGACAGCAAGCCCCCCTTGATGAGTTGATGGTATCTGTTAAATGTCACGTACGATTCACATCTGGTGGGTACCCTGATGGCTACACGAAACGAAGCAGATTTACACCGGGAGGACCCCGTATGACAACCAAGTACACCGACGCGCCGCGCACGCGCGTCATGACGCCGGCATCGCTCAACAACGGCGTGCACGAGAACCATTCCATCGGACAGACCATGGCCATCGCGCCCAAAAAGGGCCTGTTTGACGACATTTCCATTCCCCAGATCATCGCCGGCGCCGCAGCTGCCGCCACGAGCGTTGCACTTGCCTCCAAGATCGGTATCGCGGGTTCAGTAATTGGCGCCGCCGTGAGCTCGGTCATCACCGTTGTGTCCTCGCAGGTCTACCGCCACTTTATCTCTGCCAGCGCCAAAGCCCTCAAAGGTACGCACGCCGACGTCGACTACCCCGCCGGCGCCTATAAGCCCGTTGAGGTTGATGCCGAGGAGCACCTAGGTGGCGCCGCGACCACGCAGGAGATGCGCCAGGTTGCGGGACGCGCGACCACGGCGCGTGTCGCCCCCAACAGCCTGCGCGCCAAGGCGGCGGCAGAGCGCAGCCAGACGCAAAAGAAGGTCATCGTCTTCTCGATCGCCATCGCCATCGTCGCGGTCATCGCCTGCGCCGGCGCCATCCTTATCACTACGGCCGGTGAGGGCCTGGGCGAGCGTCCCGAGCCAATCCTTTCGTCGCACACGACCGAGCACGACGCGGATAACTCCGGTCAATCGCAAAGCCAGCAGGACGACCCGCAGGGCAACTCCGTATCCACCGACTCCTCATCGAACACCCCCGATCAATCGCAGGGCGTCGATTCCTCTACGGCTAACAGCGGCACGCAATCCGGCACGACCGACTCAAGCCAAACGACTGACGGCTCTCAGCCGAGCACGGGCGACCAGACGAGCGGCAATACATCGGGCACGGAATCTACCGACAACAGCAGCACCAACAGCTCGAGTGGAACCGCGTCCGGCACGACATCTGACAGCTCGAGCCAAGGCACGGCATCGGGCAACTAAGCACGTTTGCCTCTCATAGAGAACCGACCTGTATAACGGGCGCGAACCGGCAACGGTCGCGCCCGTTTGCTTTGGGTGCCGAGATAGCACGCCCCGTGCGATGGTAAGATGCTTTGGTGTGTAAAGAGGAGATTTGCCATGAGCAAGACAATAGTTAAGCCCACGCTCTCACTGGGCAACCACATCTATCTGTATCGCCTGCTGCGCGACGCGATTGGGTGCGGTAAGCAAACGTTTATGACGCAGGTCGAGGAGGCGCTCGCCGCCGGCGACATGGCCGCTTATGACCTAGGCTTCGAGTCCACGCGCGAGTTGCTCGAGGAACTCGACGACTGCATTAAGCTGACCGTCTTTAAGGGCGGCCGCCTGTATGCCACCGTCATCGCCAACGAGGCCTGGGATGCCGCCCTTGCCAAGGGCGAGGACAAGCCCAAGACAGCCAAGGGAGCCAAGCAGTCCTACAAAAAGAAAAAGCGCGGCGAGAAAGACCTCAAGGCTGTGCGTCCCAAGCACGTTAAGCGTCCCGAACCCGTAGTTGAAGCTGTGCCCGAGCCCGAGATCGAAGTCGCTATTGAGGTAACGGCAGAAGCCGAAACCGAAATCGCCGCCACGACCGATCACGAAGTCATATCCGAGCAGGAAGCCACCGCGGAGCTCAACGAGGCTCCCAAGTCGACAACCGAAGAAGCCGCCAACCAACCCGAGACGCCTGCGTTCCAAAACAGCGATGTCTTTGGCGACGAGGCTGAGGACGATCAGCCCGAAGAGCCCGCAGAACAGGACGCTACCGAGGCGGCATCGGAGCCCGAGACGCCGCAGCCCGCCATCTCGCTTACGGTCGTCTATGACCCCGAGAACGCCAACGCCGGCATCACCACCATGGCATCCACGCCCATCGAGGCAAAGTCGAGCGTCGAGAATGAGAACGCGACGCAGGTTGAGGTTGAAACCGCAGTTGCAGACGCGCCCGTCACCGTAAAGCCCGCAGATTCCGAGATCAAGCCGGAAGTAACGCCGGAGCCCGCATCCGTCATCGAATCCGTGCCCGTCTCTGCTTGCGACCAAATTCCCGCACCGGCACCGGCTTCGGTACCCACAGCGGCCCCAGCCCCCGCACCCGTAGCGCCGACCATCCCCAAGGACTTCCCCGTCGATTTCGCAACCGAGGTCTTCTGCCCCGGCCCGCTTCTACACCAGCTGTCGACCTATCTCCCCTACGGCGCCGACACGCTCGGCATCGTCGGCGAGTACTATTGGATCGCCCGCGAGCGCGGTACCATCGAGGCTGCGCGAAATCACGCAAGCTTCCCCCTACGCTACACGCAGGCCGGCGAGCGCCACGAAGTCATCGTGCGCATCCGCCGCAACACCACCGGCGGTCTCGGAGCCGCCTGGATCATCGATAAAGTCGAGCCTTCTACCAAGTAACAAAAAGGGACGATAACCCCAAGGTTATCGTCCCTTTCTCGTTAGGTCACCTGAGCTCGACTAATCGCGCGTCAGCTTGCGGTGAATACGATGCGGCTGGGCTGCGTCCTCGCCCAGGCGCTCGATACGGTTGGCCTGATAGGCCTCGAAGTTGCCCTCGAACCAATACCAGTTGCCCGGGTTCTCGTCGGTGCCCTCCCACGCCAGAATGTGCGTGGCGACGCGGTCCAAGAACATACGGTCGTGGCTAATGACCACCGAGCAGCCCGGGAACTCGAGTAGCGCCGCTTCGAGCGAGGACAGCGTCTCGACATCGAGGTCGTTCGTGGGCTCGTCGAGGAGCAGCAGATTGCCGCCCTGCTTGAGCGTGAGCGCCAGGTTCAGACGGTTGCGCTCGCCACCGGAGAGTACACCAGCGCGCTTCTGCTGGTCCTGGCCCTTAAAGCCAAAGCTCGCCACATAAGCACGGCTCGGAACCTCGGTCTCGCCGACCATCATGTGGTCCAGGCCGTCCGAGACGACCTCCCACAGGTTCTTATCGGGGTCGATGCCGGAACGGTTCTGATCGACATAGGAGATCTTGACGGTCTCGCCCACCTCGAGCTCGCCCGAAGTCAGCGGCTCCAGGCCCACGATAGTCTTGAACAGCGTGGTCTTGCCCACACCGTTGGGGCCGATGACGCCCACGATGCCGTTGCGCGGCAGGGTGAACGAAAGGTCGTCAATGAGCACGCGGCCATCGAACTCCTTGTGCAGATGATGGGCCTCGAGCACCTTGTTGCCCAGACGCGGGCCCACGGGGATGCGGATGTCGGTCCAGTCGAGCTTCTGGCTTGCGCGGGCCTCGGCCTCCATCTCCTCGTAGCGAGCCAGACGGGCCTTGTTCTTGGCCTGGCGAGCCTTGGGCGAGCTGCGCACCCACTCGAGCTCGGCCTCCATGCGCTTGGCGAGCTTGGCGTCGCGGTTGCCCTGCGCCTCGATACGCGCGGCCTTGGTCTCCAGATACGTGGAGTAATTGCCCTTGTAGGGATAGAGGTGACCACGGTCGACCTCGCAGATCCACTCGGCAACGTTATCCAAGAAGTAGCGATCGTGTGTGACGGCAAGCACCGCGCCCTGATAGTTGTGCAGGAAGTGCTCGAGCCACAGGATCGACTCAGCGTCCAGGTGGTTGGTGGGCTCATCGAGCAGCAGCAGGTCGGGAGCCTCGAGCAGCAGCTTGCACAGGGCCACGCGACGGCGCTCGCCGCCGGAAAGCACGTTGACCGGCATGTCGGAATCGGGCAGCTGCAGGGCGTCCATGGCCTGGCCGAGCTTGGAATCGATATCCCAGCCGTCGGCGGCGTCGATCTCGTCCTGGAGCTTGCCCATCTCGGCCATGAGGGCGTCCATGTCGCAATCCGGGTCGCACATCTCCTCGCCGATCTTGTTGAAGCGATCGACCTTGGCAATCATGTCGCCAAACGCCATGCGCACGTTCTCGATGACGGTCTTGTCATCGTCGAGCGGCGGCTCCTGCTGCAGGATGCCCACGGTGTAGCCGGGAGTGAGCCTGGCATCGCCGTTGGAGACCTCCTCGATGCCGGCCATAATCTTGAGCAGGGTCGACTTGCCCATACCGTTGGGGCCCACGACGCCGATCTTGGCACCGGGGTAGAAGCTCAGGGTCACGTCGTCAAGGATCACCTTGTCGCCATGGGCCTTGCGAGCCTGATACATCTGGTAGATAAACTCTGCCATTTGCCTGTTCTATCCTTTCTACCTGCTGTTTCCCTATTCTTGATTCGCTTTAGTGGAAACGAAATGAGGGAACCAGCTCTGAAACGTAACGAAAAAGGGGCATGGTTGCCCACACCCCCTAATACTACCTGGGAAAAGTCCCCCGGAACATACCATGAACTGCGTACGCTAGTTTTCCGCAACCTTAACGAGCGGCTCGCTGCGATTTGCGCCACAACAGATACGAGTAGACGTAAACGGCTCCAACCGAACCAAACGCCAGAGCCGCAATCACCGCGGCGACGACTTCACTCGAAAGCACGCTACCTGCCACGCCCATCACAATCAGGCCAATACCCAGCACCATAAAGCAGGCGCCGCCAAAACGCTGCGTACGGCGCCAGTTCTCGGGATCGGCAAGCGCCCAGGGTGTCTTGATACCGAGCGTATAGTTCTGCTTCACACGCGGCAAGTAGTTGCCTACGCCGATGAACAGCAAACCGACAACACCGGAAATCAGCACGTTGACCGAACCGACCGCCGGCACCACGCCCCAGACCGTAAGCTCTCCCAGCCAGCTTATGGCGCACATGAACAAGGTGAAGGCGATTACGAAGCCCTGGTAGAACTTGCCCGAGGTTCGATATGCCTCACCTTTGGGGTCGATGCGCGGCACCACGCAGAACATTACGAGAAGCGCCAGAGGCAGCGCGCCGAGCGCGGAGGCCATCCAGCTAGGACCCCAACCGTCGACGGCGCCGTTCGCGCCCCAGTGCGTGGGAATCTGCGCAGGCAAGCTCGGCATCACCATGAGGTGCGCTACGACATTGGCGGCGCACAGAGCGACCAGCGCAATCCACACGCGCGACGATACCCCCGTGGGGTGAATGCCCTTGTTTTCGTTATTCATCCTTATCACCTTCAGTGTTTGTAAAGCCCATAAACCAGCCAATTAAATCCTGCATGACGGTGGTGTTTAAGCTGTATACGATGTTTTGGCCATGGCGCTCGTCGGTCACCAACCCGGCATTTTTGAGCGTCGCCAAGTGATGGCTTAGCGACGGCTTACTGATATCGAAATGCTCGGCAAGCTCCCCCGCCGTGCAATTGCCCTCGCGCAGCAACTCCAAAATGCGCCGTCGCGTTGGATCGGCAAGCGCCTTAAAACCCTCTCCCGGCATAAGACCTCCTCTCATCATCTCTCATGACGCGCACACTATACTCGGTATTTAGATGTTTGTCTAACTATCTAATCGAAATGCTTCAAACCACATCAAAGCAAACGCCATCGCAACCTATGGGCGATTACCTATAATGGCGATAGCTAAAACACGACCGACTCCCCATCGGAGGATATCTATGACCGAAACCACAGCCGCAGCCGCCATCGAGACACGCGACACCAAGCTCGAGATCATCATGGGCCGCGAGGCACTCGATAAGCTCGCCGATGCTACGGTGCTGGTGCTCGGCTGCGGAGGTGTGGGCTCCAATTGCTGCGAGGCACTCGCCCGCGGCGGCATCGGTCATTTCGTCATTCTGGACAAGGACGTCATCGCGCCCAGCAATATCAACCGTCAGGCCATCGCCTTTCACAGCACCATCGGAAAGCGCAAGGTTGACGTGATGGAAGCCATGATCCACGACATCAATCCCGCCGCTGCCGTCATCAAGCGAACTGAATACTTGCTGAGCGACAACATCGATGATTTCTTCGCGAGCGTTTTGGAGCAGACGGACGGCAAACTCGACTACGTCGTCGACGCCATCGACACCATCTCGGCCAAGCTCACCATTGCCAAATATGCTCAGGACCACGGCATTCGTTTGGTTAGCTCCATGGGCGGAGCCAACAAGCTCCATCCCGAGTGCCTCCGCTTTGCCGACATTTTCGATACGGTACGTGACCCCATGAGCCGCATCATGCGCAAAGAATGCAAGAAGCGCGGAATCAAGAGTCTGCATGTACTGTTTAGCTGCGAGGAATCGGTTAAGACGCAGCCCCGCGACCCTTCCAATATCCACGAGCGCACCGAGCTGGGAACCGCCAGCTTTATGCCGCCCATCATGGGCCAGATGATCGCCGGAGAGGTTATCCGCCAGATCAGTGGCCGCGGCACCGAGCGCGTGCGCGCCGATGGCCAGCGCCTAGACTAGCGGAGCGCACCGAGATGGAGCCCCGGTTATTTGATGCACACTGCCATCTTGATTTAATGGCTCACCCGGACGCCGTTGCCGATGAGGCGACGGCGCTGGGCTTGGGTCTATTTGACTGCGGCGTCAATCCGCGCGACTTTTCGGCCGCAAACGAGCGCGCCTGTCGCCAACCAGGCATCATCGCCGGCGTTGGGCTTCACCCCTGGTGGCTCGCCGATGGTCACTGCGGTTTTGTCGAAGTCAATCTGCTTTGCGAAGTTGCTGCCCAAGAACGCTACATCGGCGAAGTCGGACTCGACTTTTCCGCGCGCTTTGCTGGAAGTGAGCCGCTACAAATACAGGCACTTAACCGGCTCTGCGATGCGCTCGTGCAGCATCCTCTTACCGGGCGCGTGATATCAATTCACGCCGTTCGTTCGGCAGGAGCCGTACTGGACGTCCTCGAATCGCATGGACTGCTCATCCCAAACCCCGACTCCCCCGTTATCATCTTCCACTGGTTTAGCGGTACTTCGGACGAACTCGTCCGCGCGCGTAATGCGGGCTGTTATTTTTCCGTCAACGAACGCATGCTCGCATCTAAACGAGGACGCGAATACGTACGACAAATTCCACTCGATCGTTTACTGCTCGAGACCGATGCACCAGCGGAGGCAAACGCAGAAATAAGCGCACAGTCACTCATCAGATCGCTCGAAAGCGCCTCAGAACACGTCGCCTCGCTCAAAAAATGCGACGCAAAGCATATTGAGTCGGCGGTTTTAGCGAATGCACACTCTGTTTTTAGCCTTCGCTAACCCCTGTGGTCAAAAAACGTCAAATATGAGTACTGCTAGCGAAATGGATACATTACTCTGAGCTTTCCGACCACCAGAATAATCTACGATTGTCCATTAACTAACACTTTTACAGTCACTCATCCTGCATTTTCGCAATCTTAAACCCCTCCAAACGCTCAAATCACGTCTGAAGGGGTCGATTTTGCTGCGACTAAATTAGTCACAGTACTCATATTTGGCTTTTTTGACCACCGAGTCACGGGAAGGCACCAATACAGCTCCCCGGGACAGCTCGGCTATTCGACGATTGGTGCTCCGTGGCCCCAAGAACCTTCCATGCCGCACACGGTCGAGGCAAACCCGGCAGCAAAGTCGAGCGCGCGCTCGATGGCCTCGGCGCCATCCTCACCACGCTTGGCGGAATCGAGATAGCACATCAAAAACGAGGTGAGGAACGAGTCGCCCGCCCCCATGGTGTCCTTCATGTCCGTTACCGGTTTAGCCAGCTGGCGGTAATAACGCTCGCCGTCATAAGCAATGCAGCCCTCGGCGCCCGCCGTAGCCGACACAAAACGCGGACCCAGGCCCTTCACCCATGCCAGACGCTCGCGAATCTCGTCCTCACTCGCGGCATCCGCCGCACTAAAGAAAGCGAAATCGACGTAGGGCGCAATCTGCTCGTAGTACTCGTCGGTGGAGTCATCCGAAAAGTCAAAAGAGACCGTGACGCCCGCAGCCTTCAGCTTGGGCAGCTCGCGCTCGGTAAAGCAATAGTTGCCCGAATGAACCACATCGAACTGCTTCATGTACGAAAGGTCAAAGCGATCGAGGACATAGCGCGCATCGCCACGGATACCGCCCTCGTTGGAGCCAAGGAAGACACGGTCACCGTCAACGACGGTCACGCGAGCCGCTCCGTTCTCGCCAATCATCTGCTCGCACTTGTCAAGCTCGATACCTTCATCCTCGAGGCTTGCAATGACATGCTCGGCAGCGGCGTCATTGCCAAAAATGCCCATGTATGCGGAGCGTGCGGCACCGCATTTCTTGGCATAAACGGCGAAGTTCACCGCATTGCCGCCGGGATACATGGTGTGGATATGCTCGTAGCGATCGACGACGTTGTCGCCAAATCCGAGCGCGTTAACGTTAAATGCCATGGCCTTTGCCCCTTCTAGTACTCGACAACACCCATATAGCGACGGAAATCGGGATCGTGATCAAACACCTTGCCGCGTGCAGCACGCAGCTCGCAGTTCATGGCGTAGAACAGCACCGGGTCCAGATAGGCACGGACGCTCGCCGGCACGGCTTCCATACCGTACTCCTTGGCATCGAGCACCATCAGCGTATCGGTATGCGTCTTAAGGAACGCCAGGGCGCGCTCGTCCATGGCACGGCACTCGCTGGAGCCCATCTGCAGGAAGTAAAAAACGCCATCCTGAGTAGCCTCGAAGGGGCCATGGAAGTACTCGGCAGAGTGGATGTAGCTGCAGTGCTGCCACTGCATCTCCATAAGAGAGCAGATAGCGAAACCGTAGGTCTGGCTAAAGTTGGGACCGCTGCCCAGAATGTAGAAGAACTCGTGCTCCTGGCAAAGCTTGGCAAAACGATCGCCCAGCTCGGCATTTACCTTCTCGCGTGCCGGGGGAAGAATCTTATCCATCTCGGCGATACCGGCATACATATCGGCAAGATCGGCGTAGCCCTCCTGCTGATCGAGCAGCTCGGCCGCAAGCGACAGCGAAATGCCAGCGGGGACCTCGGCCTGCGGCACGCCCTCGCCCCACGGGTAGACCCACGTGGTCCACTTGCCGGAGTCAATCTTGGATCCAGCGTTGTCGGTCTGGGCGATCACCGTAGCGCCGGCAGCAAGGGCAATCTCGCAGCCCTCGACGACCTCGGGGGTGTTGCCGCTGTGGCTACAAGCGATGACCAGGGACTTCTCGCCCAGACGACGCGGACGCATGATATCGAACTCGCGAGCCGTATAGATATACGAAGTGAAGGTGGTTGCCTCGCGCTGCAGAAGCTCATGAGCCGGGATCAAATCGATCATGGAGCCACCGCAAGCAATCCAGTAGACGCTGTCGAACTTGCCCTTCTCGGCAATTGCCTCTTTGATCAGATCGTGTGCGTTCATATCCAGTTCCTTTCTTGTTTGGCCCGCAATCAATGACGTTGGTTGCGTGGCCGATGGTTGTTTTAGTCAATCAGATATTTCTCGAATGCGGCCATGTTCTTGGCATCTGCCGCCGCCGGATCATCGTAGTAACGACCGTCCGTGATTTCCTGGCCCAGCATGCCGTCGAAACCATGGGCGTTGAGCGTGGCGACGAAGGCGTCCATATCGTGCTTGCCATCGCCCCACACCAGATGGCCATACGGGTCACCGTCGATAAAGTGCATCTCGTGAATTGCCCCATCACCAAAGGCGGCAAACCAGTCCTCGAGCGTCTCGCCTGCAACGCCCATCGCGGTTGTATCAACCATGGGCTGTAAGTACGGGCTCGCGACCTCGTCAATCATGCGCTTCGCATCGGAAACCGTCGTCACAAGGTTGCTCTCCTCGGGACGCAGGCTTTCCATCGTAAGCACCAGACCGTGCTCGCCGGCATACTCCGCCAGAATGGACAAGTGCTCGCGGCTGCGCTTCCAGGCTTCCTCGCGGTCCTCGTCCCAGTCGCCCCAGCCCGAGTTGATGGACATGCGGTCGCACCCAAGTACCTCGGCAAGCTCAATGCCGTGCTTAAAGTACGCCAGGCTGCGCTGCTCATGCAGCGGCTTGCGTGCGCAGTACTGCCAAGGATAGACAACATTCTCGGGGCACAGAGTACGATACCTAAGCCCACGGTCTGCAGCCTTTTTCGCCAGGACCTCAGCCTCAAAGTAGCCCGTATGGTCGAGCGTCACATGCGGCTCTGCACACCACAGCTCAATGGACTCAAAGCCCAAGCGCTGCTGCACATCAAGGAAGTAATCGAGCGACCACATGATGTAGTGGATATTCATGCCCGCAATCTGCTCGCGACGCAGCGTCGGTTTGGATTCAGACATCTTATGCCTCCTTATTTCGATCGAACACGATTTGTCCGTCCAACATCGTCATATCAACCGCAAGATCGCGTGCGTCGCGATAATCGAGGTCAAACACATCCCGATCGAGCACGCAGATATCGGCAAGCTTGCCAACCTCAAGCGTACCCAGCTCGTCTTCGCGCATCAGATCGTACGCGCCCCCGGCAGTCCAAGCGCGCAAGAGCTCGACAAGCGTCAGCGTATTGACCTCATTCACGGGCAGTCCGTCGGCGAAAAATCCGCCGCACGCGCTGTAGATTGACTCGCCCAGGCTCGGAATCAGTAGCGGCAGATCCGTGCCGCAGCACACTGTGCATCCGGAATCTTCCATGCCGCGGCGATTCCAGCTGTGCAAAAGTCGCGTCTCGCCAATTTGTCGACGCATCATCGACAGGCAATCCTCGCGCCGGTCCAGCGTCAGAATCTGCGGATAGACCTCGCAAATTCCACCTAACTTGCCAAACTCGACAAGATCGGTCGGGTCAGAGTTCTCGAGATCGGTAATCGCATGGCGGCGAAGCATCCGTCCATGCTCGTCTCGAGGCAGCGAGGCATAGAGCGCCACGGTGCGACGAACGGCGCCATCGCCCTGGCAATGCAAGGAATATCGGAAGCCGTCAGCATCAATTGCACGCAGCTCGTTCTCAATCAGATCCCACTCTGGCTCCTCGACGACCGTCTTGCCGGCAGCGCCCGCATCGGCCGTGTCCTCATAGGGATCAATCATCTCGGCAAGCCCCGCCCATACGCCGCGATCGGTCATACGGTTGAAGCCAGAAAAACAAACGAACGGTCCCCGGAAGCGCTCTCGCGCCTCGCGGGCATATGCCAGATTTGCACCGGCACCCACCGGCTGCGACATCATAGAGACGCGAACCGTCAGCTCACCAGATTCCTCACGGCGAGCCATTTCGTCGGCAAAGCCGTAGTAGTCATCAAACGCCATCTCCTTGATGGCGGTAACGCCGCGCTCGTTAAGCATGCTCATGTAGTCCGAATACCCGGCACGCACCTCGGGCAGCGCGAGGAAATCGCTCATCATGCGCCAGATCTTCTCGGCATAGCACGCCTGGGGTGTAAAGCCGTATCGCGCACTGGCGGCAGCGTTGAGAACGCAGGTCCCCGCTCCTGGTGTAAAGCAGACGACGGGGATATCGCCAAAACAATCGTCAAACACAGCTGCCGTATTTGCGTTCTCGGCATCCGATGCCAACGTTTCGGGTAGGTTGTGGCCAAAAGCCGCCGCGCAATCCGGACGATCTTCTTTCCATGCACGCAAGAGCGACACGGCCTCTTTGGCATCAGCGATGCCGGACAGATCAGGCCCCAACGTCCGCAGCGCCCAGCCTGTATAGAAGGTATGCACATCGATCAGGCCAGGCATGACGGTGCGGTCGCCCAGGTCAACTACCTCGTCCGCCTGGGTCAAATACGAAGCTAGCTCACACTTGGTGCCAACAGCCTCAATTCGATTGCCACGGACCGCTACGAAACCTTCAAACGGCAGGTCCCCCGTACCGGTAAAGACGCTCTTAGACGTCAGGACCGTCAAACGATCAGACATCACAACCACCTACGCCGGAAGCATGCCGGAAATGGCAGTAATGACCAAGCCAAACACGACCATGAAAATGAAGAACTTCCAAATGGTCTTCCACCATTGGCCAAACGAAATCCTAGCCACGGCAAGACCGGCGACCGTCATGCCCGCCACGGGGCTGATGGTGTTGATGGTCTGGTTGGCAAACTGGAGCGCGGTGACGGCCGCCTCGGGATTGAGGCCCATGAGCTCGGTCAGGGGGCCCATAACGGGCATGGTGAGCGCCGCCAGGCCAGAACTCGAGGGAACCAGCAAAGAGAGCAGGCCAAGGACGATATACATAAACGTGGTGTAGACGGCGGCGGGTGCACCGGCGAGCGCGGTAGCGAGCGCCTGGAGGATGGTGTCGATGATCATGCCGCCCTCGGCGATGACCAGAATACCGCGAGCGATACCGATAACGATGGCAGCGTACGCAAAGTCGGCGAGACCCTTAACGAACTCCTCTGCGATTGTCTGCTGGTCAAGACCGCCCAGGATACCGGCAAGCAAGCCCATGCCAAGGAACACGGCGGAAATCTCATTCATGTACCAGCCCTGGGTAACAAGACCCCAGACGATAATGCCCATACCGCAAGCAAAATCGATAAGCACGAGCTT
Organism: uncultured Collinsella sp.; assembly: GCA_958429225.1. Taxonomy (GTDB): domain Bacteria; phylum Actinomycetota; class Coriobacteriia; order Coriobacteriales; family Coriobacteriaceae; genus Collinsella. Next base: position 39,300 of record CAUAJB010000002.1, on the reverse strand, counting down.
CTGACGGATAGTGAACTCTTCCTCGATGGAGGCATCGGTCACGGAAAACTCAATACGCTTGAGCTTATCGTCCTCGTACACAATGGACGACTCGGGGTTTTTCTTGACGCGCATGGCGTAGCGCATGGCCCATGCGATACCGACGGCAGTGAAGATGACCCAAGAAACGGCGCGCAGCCACAGTTGCGGATTACCCTCGATGCCAATGATGCCTTGGGCGATCAAAACATTAAACGGGTCGATGGTCGAAGCACAATATCCCAGGTTAGGACCAAGGAAGCAGATGATGAATGCCGTCATCGAGTCATAACCGATACCCATCATGATGGGAATGAAGATGGCATAGAACGGCAGGGCTTCCTCAGACATACCAAACGTAGTGCCGCAAATGGACAGCAATGTCATCGTGATGGGAATGATGAGGATGTCCTTGTTCTTGAGCTTTTTAATCACACGGCTCATGCCGGCATTCAAAGCGTTGGTCTTGGTGATGATCGCGAACGATCCGCCAATCAATAAGACGAACGCAACGACGTCGGCAGCCTCTTGGATACCCTTGGTGGGCGCTTGCAGAACCGCGAAGATATCCTGGCCCAGATTGATGGTCTCGCCGGTCTCGGAATCGGTGTAGTTCTTATCGACCTGTTCATAGGTTCCAGCAACGGCGACTTCACGCTCGCCCGCCGCTGTCGAAATCGTCTTGCGCTGATACTGACCAGAGGGAACGATCCAAGTCAGGACCGCAAAGACAACGATCAGCAAGAACATGATCGTATAGACATGCGGTAATTTGAACTTAAAACGTCTGTTTGTCTTCTTCGCCTTCGTATCTGACATAGATACCTCCAAAGAACTCGAGACTGCATCGCATCTCGCTTCAACGTTTGCATAAGGCAAACGTTCTATGACGTCCCATAGATTACCAGCAGCTTTTTCCTTCATCAAGATAATTTCAAACTGGTTGCCGCAACGCGGTTGAACGGTTGTGTTCGCGCCGTGAACGGTATGGAAACGCCCGGTGAGATGATCCACCGGGCGTTTCCATTCGCAATGTCCTAGATGTCAAAAACGTAGCGAGACCCAACGATCCGCTGACGACCGATGATAAACGGCCGCCGCTGCTCATCGAAAAAGAAGGCTTCCATATAAAACAAGGGTTCGCCAACGGGAACTGCCAACAGCCGAGCGACCTCGGGCGACGCGCACGCGATCTCGAGCGTGCACGGGTCGGTAAACGCGGGCGTGCGGCCCGTTCGGTTGCGCACGAACTCAAAAATGGATTGGTTAGATAGAGGTGCCGTTGATAGATAGGCGTTGTCCTCGTAAACGTATATGTTGTTCTCGAGCATGACGGGGACTCCATCGGCAGTACGTACACGCTCAACGCAAATCAAATCAGTTCCAACGGGAACACCAAAGAACTGCGCTTCGGTAGAATCTGCCGGCAGTATCTTTCTCGAAATGACGCACGCCCCCGGCTCCATTCCGTTAACGCGGCATGCGTCCGAAAAACTCTGGACGTCATCCTTCTGGCGAATCTTGCGCTTGAGCTTGGGGGCATTGACGAACGTGCCTTTCCCCTGTCGCTTCGTTAGATAGCCCTGCTGGACGAGCTCCTCAATAGCGCGTCGCACGGTAACGCGGCCAACTTTATAGCTCTCAGCCAATTCGAATTCGTTGGGTATCCGCGCGCCTGCCTTGTAGGCGCCGGAGTTGATTTCGTTTTTAATGATATCAATGACCTGTTGGTACAGCGGTATCGCTGCTTTACCGTCAGTTAGCCCTTCAGTCGGTGGCATATACCCTCTCCCAGCACAATTAAGTCAAAAGCGGTCTCAAGGGCATTCAACAAGCCCTTAAGCCCGCATTAGCATAAAGTATGCTTGCTGCCGCACCAAAATGTCGGGTATTTACTCATCTGACCCGAAAAACGCGCAACTACCGCGCTCCTAAGAAAGCGTGAGCAGCTCCGGCAGCTGGTCGATAATCTTGTCCGCGGCATCCTGGCTAAAGCCAAAGCGCTCCTCGCGCTTGGCAATAACCGTCAGGCCGGCTCGCTTACCCGCGGTAATGCCCGGAACGGAATCCTCAACGCAGCAGCAGCGATTCGCGGGCAGCCCCAGCAGGTCTAGCGCATGCAGGTAGATGTCGGGCTCGGGTTTACTCTCCTTAAACTGCTCGCCGCTCACCACATACTCAAAGGCATCCGACAGCCCGCATGCGTTGAGCACTTCCTCGATGCTAACCATGGGAGACGAGCTGGCAAGCGCCACGCGAACGCCACGGCGCGGCAGCTCTCGAATCGTATCCACGGCGCCTGGGTTAATCAAAGCCTGATAGTCGCGCGGACGCTCATGCGCCCACTCGTCCCAACGGGCCAACGCTTCCTCGCCAGTGAAGTGCCCCTTACCGGCGCGCTCAAACCAATCGACCAGCATATGCAGGAAGAACTGATGCGAGGTACCGACCTGCCCATTCAACTCCTCTTGAGTCAGATTAAGCCCAAGCTCCTTGGCAAACGCGGCAGTCTCGCCCAGGTAGTAATACTCGGTATCGACAATGACGCCGTCCATGTCAAAGATAACGGCGTCGAACGGAAATGCGGACACGGCACCCTCCCTAACAAAAGGGCGCCTGCAAGCAGGCGCCCAAACCATGCATTATCGGCGATTCTAACCCAGCAGCTTATCCAGCGCCATTGCAATACCATCTTCGTTGTTATCGGCGGTCACCATCTGGGCCACAGCCTTAACCTCATCGACGGCGTTACCCATGGCAACACCGGTGCCGGCCCACTCAATCATGGACTTGTCGTTCTGGCCGTCGCCAAACGATACGACCTCGCTGGCATCGATGCCGAGTTTGGGCAGGGCACCCTCGAGCGCACGGGCTTTGTCGATACCGGGCGCCGTGTACTCAAAGTACCAGTCGGCCGTAAACATGCCCGAAAGCGTCTGCTTAAAGGGCGCATACATCTCCTCGTAATGCGCCTGCAGGTAGGCCGGATCGCCCGCCGTCAGCAGCTTGTCCACGGGATAAGCATCAGCGACCTCATGCAGGCTCTCGACCTCGCGGATCTTAAGATCGCACGCATCGCGCTCGTATTTGACGATGTTTTTCTGCGAGCCGTCAGGCAGCGTGATCATGCAGCGGTACGAGTCCTCGACGTGCAAATCGCGACCGAGCGAAATCATAGGGATCACGTCAAAATTACGCAGGTGATCAATCAGGCGATGCAATTCGTCGGCAGGCATAGCCTGATCGAACAGCACCTCGTCGGTCTGGGCATCGACGACGTGTGCGCCGTTAAAGGCAACTAGCAGACCGTCATGGTTTTGGAGGTCGAGCTCCTGCGCCAAGGCGTGGAGCCCCCATGCGGGACGGCCCGAAGCCAAAATGAGCTTAATGCCCGACTCCTGCGCCGCGAGCAGCTTCTCGCGCGTACGCGGGCTAATCACTTTCTGATCGTTGGTGAGCGTACCGTCGATATCCATCGCGATGGCTTTGATTGCCATATATGCCTCCCTGTCATTGAACAACCTTGTCTGAGCCATCATACAGAACACCCATCGCGACTCCGTTTACAACGGGCAAAAAGTCATATTGTCTCGAACATGAACGGCGTGTGGTCGTGAAGCTTTATCGCTCAGGTCAAATACGTCTGCTAGCGACGCTCATCCGTCGGTGCGCCCTCGACGATCGCGATGCCCGCCGATGCACCTAACGCGCTGGCGCCGGCCTCGATGAATGCGCAAGCCTCTTCGTAATTATGGATACCGCCCGCCGCCTTGATTGCCACGGCATCGCCGAGCACCTCGTGTATCAGCCGCACGTCCTCGAGCTTAGCACCGCCAAAGCTTCTGCCGGTCGATGTCTTAAGGAATCCCGGCTTGGCCTCCAGCGCGATCTCGCATACACGGCGCTTGGCGGCGTCGTCGCCGTCCAGCTTGCACATCTCGACGATTACCTTGTCAGTGATGCCATGCGCGCGACAAAAATCAGCAATGGTAGTCATCTCGCGCTCGATGGCATCAAAATCGCGGTTCTCGATCGACCCCTGATTCAAAACGTAGTCAATCTCGGTAAAGCCACACGCAGCGTATTCCTCAAACCTCGCAAGCTTCTCCTCAAGCGTCATAGTGCCCTGGGGAAAGTCGATAGCGCCGGCAAGGATGATGTCAGAGCCCTCGAGCATGGCGCGGCCCGTCTCGTACTCCTGCAGGTTCGCAAATACGCAGCGAAAGTTGTACTTTAACGCCTTCTCGACATACTGCTCAAACGTGTCCTCGGGGGCATCGATATAGTCGATGTATTTATTGATGGGTTTGGCAAGCGTCATGCTGGGCCTCCTTGTTCAGGGCTGGCAACCGATTCGTGGCTTCACGCGAAAAACCACGTTCAATGTACGCCCGGCATGCAAGGACAGCGTCCGCATTCCGACAAGTGGTATGAAATTAGCCGTAAACGTATAATTTACGGACAGCGAATGGCACCGCACGCGGATGCCGACAGCAAGACATCCCCCCTCAATACACCCTCATGCCCATTTAAATAGCAAGGGGCCCGTATCTGTTGGGATACGGGCCCCTTTCGGCCGTGACCTATCTCAGCAACAAAGACTACTTGCAGTGAGCGCGGTAGAACTCGATCGCACCATCTTATCCGAGCCGGGGCACGTTCGCATAGCGTGGCGCGTGACGGTTGCAAAACCACCCCATTTGAAACAAACGCAAAAAAGTACTTGCAAAGACACGTTCCGACATATAAGTTGATAAAAGACCGCCGTTGCGGTTTTAAGTAGATCGAGCATATGAAGTTTCAGTTTTCAGCGTGTAAGAGAAAGAAGATCGGCAAAGTACAACCCCAAACGCAATGACAACTTAATGAGGTAACTGCCACATGTGAGGCACCCAGGGCATTGCTGTCTCGATTTTGAGCACGATGCCTTCCGCCTTGCATGGGCCGTTCCATCCCGCCCCTGCAGCAACTGCCTCACGGGCTCATTGAAAACCGCATAGCACCCCAACGTCAGCACATCACCCACGGCAAGCACATCACTCACGACAACCAACACATCAACAAACAGCACGAACATCAACCGATTGGAGAAGCTATGACAAACCACCACGCTGAAGACGGCGATAAGAAAAGCATTCTGGATGCCCGAATTGAGCGAGCATATGCAAACGAATATGACGCCGCCTTTGCCGCCGCGACCATCAAGAACTACGCGTCGCTACCGCTCGCGACGATCTTGGCCGACCACCCTCAACTGCTGAAGCGCTGCACAAAGATCATGGGCGACCCCGACATTCGCAAGCTGACAGACCCCTATGCCCCAAAACGCGACAACGATTCGTACGTTCTTACCGTAGGCTGCCTAGCCCATATGCTTACGGCGCTCGACACGAAACTCAAGCTCGAATGGGAACCCGACGAGCGTCATGAACTCGAAAGCAAGCGGAACACCCTGCGCACCGCACTGTTCCTTCCGTTGGACGGCCTCAAGCGCTGCAACGTCGAGCTCAATACACAGGCGCGGCAAAAGCCCGGGACCACGGGGCAGAAAACTCCAAGACCCCATGCGGCCATCGTCGACCGCAACCGATATAACCGCATGACCGCGCACTTTTCCGCCGAGGGAGCAGCCATAAGGACGCTGATCGACCTGCTGTGCCTCCTGAGCATCAACGAGCTATTTGAGGGCTATCTCGCCCTTGTTCCCGCGACGGCACCCAAGTCGGTAGCAAAGATCATCGAGACCTGCAGACGCCAGTTTGAGCGCCATCGCAATGGCAGCGAGATGAACGCCAGCATCGCGCAGTACTACGCGGCTCATTACAAAAATGACGGATGTGCCCCTGTCGAGCATCAGCTGCGGCTCGCCTACACCACGCCCGTCGCAACGCTCCATCGCTTTGGAGCCCTTGGCGCTTGCGAGCCGCACGAACAGGCAGCCTGCCCCACAACCGAGCTCGATCTCAGGCTCGGACGAACCCTGTAGCCCGCCAGCCCCTCCGCGGGCAACAATCCTATTCCACAACACAACCAACAGAAAGGAGTCCTCATGGACACCAATCATTCCCCCATCATCAGCCCCCTCACCATGCGTGAATCCGCCCGAGGTATCACGCTCACCAGCATTTACGATGAGATGCTCGCCCGTCGCGAGCTCTCCGTCATGGGAAACATCGAAACCCCGATGGCCCACGACCTATGCCAGCAGATCCGCCTGCTCGATGCCACCGACCCCAGCCGCCCCATCACCATATTTGTCGCCAGCGCCGGCGGAAGCGTGCGATCGGGTCTTGCGATCTATGACGCCATGCGCCTCGCATCGTGCCCCATCCGCACCGTTTGTCTGGAATTCGCCGCGTCCATGGGTGCCGTGATCTTTATGGGCGGCGACGATCGCCGCATGGCGCCCCATGCAGAGCTCATGATTCACGACCCGCTGATCCCCCAAGGGGCGGGCGGCTCGGCACTTGCGCTGCAGGAAACCAGCCGGCGTCTCATGCAGACCCGCAAGACCCTCACGCAAATCCTCTCGGACCGCAGCGGCCTCACGCCCAAGCGCATCCAGTCCCTCACTGCAAAAGACACCTACCTTTCGGCCGAGCGCGCCGTCGAGCTCGGCTTTGCCCACGAAATCCTCTCGACCACCAAGGAGGTCGCCCATGTCTAACCTCACCAGCCGCCTCGCCGCATCTGAGTCCGCATTGTCCACCATCCTCGCCAAGGATCGAAGGCTTTCCTGCGACACCCGCCAAACGGGACTCAACAACAACGCACTTGTGATCGGCCCCTCGGGAGCCGGCAAGACCCGAAACGTCCTCAAGCCCAACCTGCTGCAAATGAACGCAAGCTACATCGTGCTCGACACCAAAGGCACGCTCTGTCGCGAAGTGGGACCCGTGCTGGCAGCCCACGGTTACCGCGTGCAATGTCTCAACTTCGCCGACATCAACACCGTCCCGGCCCTTGCGCCCGGCATCGAGCGCTGCGGCTACAACCCCCTGAGGCACATTCGCCGCAAGGCGGACGGCAGGCCCAACCAGCAGGACATCCTCTCGGTGGCAAAGGCCATTTGCCCCATCGAGGACAACAACCAGCCTTTTTGGGATCATGCGGCGGCAAACCTGCTGTCGTGTCTTATCGCCTACGTCACCGAACAGCTACCCGCCGACGAGCAGACGATCAGCTCGGTCATCAAGCTGATCGAGCACCTGCAGGACGGTGCCACGGGTCGATTGTTTGACGATCTGATCACGACCGACCCCCAAAGCTATGCCCTCTCGCTATGGCGGCGCTACGCCATTACGCAAAATGCCGAGCGCATGCACGCGAGCATCGTCGGCATCCTTGCCGAAAAGGTCATGTGTCTGGGATTCGACGGTGCGGCACAGCTCTATCGTGAGTGCCATCAGGTGGACTTCGCTTCCATGGGACACACCCCCTGCGCCCTGTTTGTAACCGTGAGCGATATTGACCGCAATCTCGATCCGCTGACCGGCCTCTTTATTTCGCAGGCGTTTATGGGCCTCATTCGTGAGGCCGATAGGCAGCCCGACGGCAGCCTGCCCGTGCCCGTGCGCTTTATGCTCGATGACTTCGCAAATCTGCAGATCCCCCAGATCGACAACGTGCTCTCGATTATCCGAAGCCGCAACATCTGGGCAACGCTGCTGCTGCAGTCGACCAACCAGCTCGATGCGCTCTATGGCGAGGCACGCGCACGCTCCATCATGGGCAACTGCGACACGCATCTGGTACTGGCGTTCCAGGATCCCGAGAGCGCCCGGGTGTTTTCCGACCGCGCCGACGCGCTGCCCAGCACGCTCATGGCGACGCCGATTGATCGCTCGTGGCTCTTTGTACGCGGTCGCACTCCCGAACAGGTCGAGCGCTTTAGGCTCGAAGACCATCCGCTCTACGGGGAGCTGCCCGAGGCGCAGCGAGGCCAGGCGGAGGCCGAGATCTAGGCGCAGGGTTCTCGCAGCGCGCGGCGCCCCGGCGATGTTCCACAAAGGCCGTGCGCCCCGGGACCACGGCAAAGCAAAGGGGCCCGCATCCGATAGGATACGGGCCCCTGACTATAAGGCGCGATGCGTTAACAACAGCGACTACTTGCGATGCGCGCGGTAGAACTCGATGAGCGCCTGGGTCGAAGCGTCCTGCTCGGCCTTGGCGGCGTCGTCGTGGAAGGCCGGGGTAATCTGCTTGGCAAGCTGCTTGCCCAGCTCGACGCCCCACTGATCGTAGGAGTCGATGCCCCAGACCGTGCCCTCGACAAACGTAATGTGCTCGTACAGGGCGATGAGCTCGCCGAGCGCGAACGGGGTCAACGTGTCGCCGAAGATCGAGGTCGTCGGACGGTTGCCCTCAAAGCAGCGGGCCGGGACGATCTGCTCGGGCGTGCCCTCGGCGCGCACCTCATCGGCCGTCTTACCAAAGGCGAGTGCCTTGGTCTGGGCCAGGAAGTTGCCCAGGAACAGCTCGTGGACATCCTGGCCGCTGTCGGTCGCAGGGTTGGCAGTGTTGGCGAAAGCGATAAAGTCGGCCGGAACCACCACGGTGCCCTGATGCAGCAGCTGGTAGAAGGCGTGCTGACCGTTGGTGCCGGGCTCGCCCCAGAAGATCTCACCGGTGTCGGAGGTCACGGCGCTGCCGTCCCAGCGGACATGCTTGCCGTTGGACTCCATGGTAAGCTGCTGCAGGTAGGCCGGGAAACGGTGCAGGTACTGGCAGTACGGAAGCACGGCGTGGCTCTTGGAACCGAAGAAGTTGACGTACCAGACGTTGAGCAGGCCCATCAGCGCGACGGCGTTGTTCTCGAGCGGCGTGTTGCAGAAGTACTCGTCGATGGCGTGGAAGCCCTCGAGGAACTGCTGGAAGCGCTCGGGGCCGAGCACGACGATCAGCGACAGGCCCACGGCGGAGTCGACGGAGTAGCGGCCGCCGACCCAGTTCCAGAAGCCGAAGGCGTTGGCGGGGTCGATGCCGAAGGCCTCAACCTTCTCGAGTGCGGTGGAAACGGCGACGAAGTGCTTGGCCACGGCCTCGGCGTTCTGCTCATCGGAGCCGTCGATGGCACCCTGAGCCTTGAGCTGCTCGAGCATCCAGGTCTTGACCTCGCGGGCGTTGGTGAGGGTCTCGAGCGTGGTGAAGGTCTTGGAGACGATGATTACGAGCGTGGTCTCGGGATCCAGGCCCTTGAGCTTCTCGGCCTGGTCGTTGGGGTCGATGTTGGAGATGTAGCGGCAGTCGATACCGGCGTCGGCATAGGGACGCAGAGCCTCGTAGGCCATGACCGGGCCCAGGTCGGAGCCGCCGATGCCGATGGACACCAGATGCTCGATCTTCTTGCCGGTAACGCCCTTCCACTCACCGGAGCGCACGCGCTCGGCGAAGGCATACATGCGGTCGAGGACCTCGTGCACGTCGGCGACGACGTCCTGGCCGTCGACGATGAGCTGGCCCTTCTCGCTTGCCGGGCGGCGCAGCGCGGTGTGCAGGACAGCGCGGTCCTCGGTAGTGTTGATGTGCTCGCCAGAGAACATGGCGTCGCGGCGCTCCTCGAGCTTCACCTCGCGGGCAAGATCGCACAGCAGCTTGACGGTCTCATCGGTCACCAGGTTCTTCGACAGATCGAAGTGCAGGTCACCGGCGTCAAAGCTCAGCTTGTTCACGCGGTCGGCGTCAGCAGCGAACCAGGCCTTGAGGTCGATACCTTCGGCCTCGAGCTTCTCCTGATGAGCCTCGAGCGCCTTCCAAGCGGCAGTCGACGTAGCATCGATAGGTGCGGCAACAGTTGCCATAGAGTCCTCCTCAGCATACGGGCGCACGCCTCCATGCGCCCGGACATTCAGATGCCACTATTCTAGCGCAGGTCAAGACTACAATCAGCGAGCGTTGCCAATCGGCCCCCAAACGGCAACCGATTAAAAAGGGACAGGCTTATTTTGGCAGGTCAAACGCTTTACCAACCAAAAATAACCCGTCCTTTTATGGCAAATATTAGGCCGCGGCGCAGATGCTACCGAGCAACTCACGCAGAGGAGACCCGATGCCCTCCAGCAGTTCGGGCGCGATAATGGCAAAAACGGGAACCTCACCGGTGCCCACGACAGCAGGCGCCTTGCCCTCCGAGAGAATGCATCCATAAGGGACAAAACCATCTTCGCCGGCATCGAGCGCCGCCATGCGACGCGCGAGTTCGCGCGCAAAGCCGGCAGCATCGGCATCGCCAATCGCCAGGACAAAGTCCACGCCTTCGTCGGTCGCCAGGGCCACGGCTTCGTCGACCAGTTCGTCTCCCCCGTCGCCCTCAAACGAGCCGCAGCGGAAAAGCACACGCTCGAGTAGGACTCGAGCGAGCGAACCAAGTGCCGCCGAGACAAGCTCATCGCGCGTATGCTTGTCACCGCCCAACACGACCAGTGCCTTGGTGCCAGCGTAGTGGGCAACCAATCGCCCGCACCAGCGAGCCACATCCCCATCCGCAACCAAGCGCGTCGGCATACCAAACCCATAATTGACCATCTCTCCCACAACCCTTCCGTGCTTTATGGTGGTATCGATCGTTAGGCTCATGCTACGAAGCGAGCTTTTCCGAGCTGTTTCGCGCTCTTTAGGGCTGCGTTAAAACCCCGATGAAGCCGCACGACCATACTTGCCAAAAAGGGACAGATTTTGACGGTGTCCGTGCAAGCGGGTATTATCGAACAGGTATTCGATAAGAACATGTGTTTGATGGAAGGGCACGGATGGCGCACGAGCAGCACACCTATATCTGCATCGACCTCAAGACGTTTTATGCCAGCGTCGAGTGCGTCGACCGTGGGCTCGATCCGCTCACCACCAACCTGGTCGTTGCCGACGAATCGCGCGGACGCACGACCATCTGCCTCGCTATCACGCAGGCCATGAAGGACTTAGGTATTCACAACCGCTGCCGTCTGTTCGAGATTCCCGACGGCATCGACTGCATCAAAGCAGTGCCGCGCATGCAGCACTACATGGAGGTGTCGGCGCAAATCTACGGCATCTATCTGGAATACGTCAGCCCCCAGGACGTGCACGTCTACTCAATTGACGAGTGCTTTATCGACGTGACACCCTATCTGGACCTCTATCACACCGATGCGGAAGGCTTCGCCTGCATGTTGCGCGACGAGGTCCTGGCGCGCACCGGCATCACGGCGACGGTCGGCATCGGCCCCAACCTATTCCAGGCCAAGGTTGCACTCGATATCACCGCCAAGCACGTACCCAGCCGCATCGGCATACTCGACGATGAGACCTTTCGCAAGGAAATCTGGCCCCATCGTCCCATCACCGATATCTGGGGCATCGGCCCCGGCGTGGCAGCACGACTCGAAAAATACGGCGTCTACGATCTGATGGGCGTCGCGGCGCTCGACGAAAACCTGCTTTACGACGAGCTCGGCGTCAATGCCGAGTATCTCATCGACCACGCCTTCGGACGCGAGCCGACAACCATCGCCGATATCCAAGCCTATCGCCCGCAAGCAACTTCGACCACCACAGGACAGGTGCTCTCGAAGGGCTATGCCTACGAGCAGGCCTACACCGTCTTGCGCGAGATGGTCGACAACGCCGTGTTGGACTTGATCGATAAGCACGTGGTCTGCGACAGCATCTCGCTCTTTGTGGGCTACGCGAGCGAGCGCGCCGACATACGCAGGCTTGATGCCAGCGGTACTGCACAATATGTGGACGGATGCGGACGCCTGCGCTCGAGTACGTCGAGCATCGAACCCACCGCAACCGCCGGCCCCGAGCTCGCGCCCCGTGCTCCCAAGCCCGTCCAGCGCGATGACGAACGGCGCCGCCTGGTGCGCGAAGCGCAGGCAATCGATGGCATCTTTGTGGGAGAGCATGGTGGCAAACCGCGTGGTGGCTATGCCGCGCTCTTTGCGCACTCCAACGCCTCGCGCAAGCTGCCCGAGCGTACCAATTCGTTTAAGAAGATCATGGGCTATTTCGATGAGCTCTGGGCGCAGACTGTCGATCCCAAACGACCGGTCAAGCGCATCAACCTGGGCTTTAGCAATCTTGTGCCCGAGGAATTTGCCACCATCGATCTGTTCAGCGATATCGAGGCCGATGAGCGCGAGCGCGACCTGGCGCGCGCCGTCCTGGCCGTGAAAGGCAAGTACGGCAAGAACGCGCTCGTCAAGGGATTAAGCTTTACCGCCGGCGCCACCGCGCGCGAGCGCAACGATCAAGTTGGAGGACACCGTGCCTAAACCCAAACAACAGCCCATGCGCCCGCCGACCGCCTTCGAGCGCCTGGCGGACCCCGAGGGCAGACGCCGCGCAGCCGACCCCAACCTCACTTCCAACGGTGCCGTGCGCGCCAACCGCGCCGCACAGTTTATGCCCTTTGCCGCCCTCACGGGATACTACGAACTCGTGCGCAAGCAGGAAATCACCGTCGAGCAAAAACGTGAGCTCACGGAAGAAAAAGCCCTCGAGCTTTCGCAAAAGCTCGAGGGCCTCAAACGCGGCGACTTGGTGCGCGTCACCTATTACGATACGTACGGCTATCGTAGCCGCACGGGCATTCTCGACGAAGCGTTACCCGCATTCAAGCTGCTCAAACTCAGGGATATCGCCATCAACTTCGACGATATCCAGGACATTGAGCTACGCGGACGAGCCTAGCGACGAGAACGCTTGCGCAAGACGAGAGCAATGCCAAGCACTGCGGCAGCTGCAACCAGCAATCCCAAGACCAGCGTGAGGGTCGAGTCGCCAGCGCGAGGCAGCGAGCCGTCCTTCGGAGTCTTCTTAGCGGTCGTCGTGACGGTGGTCGTGGTGCTGCTCGACTGGTCGTTGCCACCCGTCTGGCTGCCGCCAGGCTGATCGCCGCCACCCGGCTGCGAAGGATCGGTGGGTTCCGTCGGATCCGGAGTACCGGGATCAACCGGATTCTCCGAATTCTCCTTGCGCTGGATCCAGACCTGGCAACCATAGAACGGGTTGGCGGTACCAAGGCACAGACCCTGGTTGGTCACCGCAAAGGTGCGCAGACCATGGTTATACGGATCGTTAAAGCCATTGGTCGTCAGCGTCGTAAAGTTCACGCCGTCCTCGGTCACATACATATCAAAGCCGCGCTCGGCATCGCGCAGGTAACACATGCACGTAAGGACACTCTGCAACTTCTTGAGGTTCTCCTCGCTCAGCAGCTTATCGAGCGCATCCTGAATATCGCTCGGCAGCTCGGTGCCATAGGCATCCTCGTACTGCTGCTTAAGGCTCTCATAGCTATCGAGCATGTCCTGATACTGGTCGGCAAAGGACTTGAAGTACGCGATCTCGCCATCGATCTTCTGGACATAAGCGGCGTCGTCCTCAAAGTCCCGGGACATCGTCGCGGCCTGATCGCAAAGACCGCCCGCGGCATCCTCCAGCGCATCGCTCAGATCGCCAAAGCCCTTAGCAACCTCGGTCTTCTCGTCATCGACATCGACGGCCTTGTTTGAATCATCAACCTCAGCAGCTTCGTTCGAATCATCGACCTCGACGGCCTCGTTTGAATCATCGTCCGCAAGCGTGTTCACGGGAACGATGGGGTCGTCAGGCGATTTCTTGTCGAGCAGGTGATCGAGCAGGTCCCTAAGGCGCTGAACCTGAGAGTCCCACTCCTCGGGCGTCATATCGATAATGTCGCCATTGGAGAACTGGCCGATCGGCTCAAGCAGGCTCGCGGTATCAAAGGTACCGATATACAGCTTGCCGTCGAACTTCTGCATGCGCCAAATGTACTGGTTCTCGTTTCGGCCAAAGCCCGAAGTCAGGCCGGAAATACCGCCCTCGGGGAACATGTCGGTGCGATCGCCAACGACGAGCTCCATGTTCTCGTCCTTGTCCATGCGATAGATGTTAACCGACTGCTCAAGATTGGCATTCACAAACGAGCAGTCAACGCCACCCATGCTGCTCTTGCCGCCCTCTTCGGTGTTGGATTTGTTGAACAGGATGCGCTCGAGGGCAATCTCCTCGTCGTTGTATTCACCGATATAGAGGTAGTCGTTGTAGACGATGAGGTTGGCAGCGCCAGAACGGGTACGGGCAGGATCGATGCCAAAGCAGTACTTTGCACCGTCCGTCTTCTGATCGCCGACAATGGGAGTCCACGAATAGCTGCCGTCGGCATTCTTGTCGCCACGGACCATGGCAAACGACTGCATGGAATTATCATCGGGAGCGTTCTCGGGCGTACCGGTGCAGATGGTCGCATAGAGATGGCCATTGTACGAGACCATATCCCAAATGGCGCCGCCGTAGATGCTGTCCTGATAGCGAATCGCCGGATAGCCAAACAGCGTCTCCGAGTTGGCAATCTCGGTGAAGCTGTCCTGGCCCTTCGAGGGGTCAGACGACGTCAGGATTGTCGACACAAAATTACCGTTCGCGTCTTTACCCACATTACTGATGACGAGCTGGCCATCATGGACGCACATGCCGCGGATACCGGTAGAAATGCCCTGCTTGTAGGCAGCACCGTAATCCTGCATGCTCGAAAGGCCCTGATAGACAACTTTGTACTCATCCGTCTTAGGATCGATCTCGTATACAGCAGGCAGGCCGCCTTTGCCGTCATTGGTCCTGACGCTGCCGCAGAAATAGAGCTTACCCTTATAGCTCACGGCATTGCGGAACAAAGGAGCGACGCCGTTGAGCGATTCAGAGAGTAGCAGCTTGGTCTCACCGGTCTTGGTATTGATCTTGACCAAGATGCCGCCGCTGTCCTTGTCGGCCGTGCCGTCCTCCTTCTGCTGTCCATAGAAGAAGGTACCGTTAAACATGGCCTCCAGCGTCAGGCGCATGGTTTCGACATCAAAGGAATCGCCCAGCGTGCTGTTCATGAGCGTCAGCGTGTTGCCCATCGCCGCATAGCAGGTGCCCACATAAAGCCAGTCACCATAGCTCGCAGCCGCCCAAGTGTAGCTCTGGCCGCGATCGCCTTCGTTGTTGGCCGTATTACCATCGGCGCCCGGAACGGCAACGGCACCGTTACCCTGGTAGTCGACGATGCCATCCGGCTGCGACGTTCCTACCGTAGGATGCGAGAGCTTCTCAAAGGAATACCCATTTCCCGCATTGTAGGTAACGGCACCCGATGCGTCTTCGGCGTGCGCCGGCAGCGGCGATACCAAGATAGCGGCAAGCGCTGCCACCAAGCCAAGTGTTCCCACTCGTCTCATAAGGTTATAGCCTCCCCTGTCCTAAAGCCCAGTTTTAGCATTCTTCATTTCTGTCCACGGTTAATTGCAATCTGAGCACAGCAATAATCAGTGTATAAATATACACCTGTAATTTTTTGGACGGGTTCATAGATGCTCGATTGGTAGCGAATTCCGCGCAAACCGTCACCAAACTCCACTTTTGCCGCATCTAAAGGTTATTTTTGCGCAAATTTTTGGATGCCGATAGTCACAATGGGCAGGAGGCTGGTACCCACCGGAGAGGGCAACGCCTACATTTTCATAACGTAATAGCCCGCACCCCTCACTGCCGTCTCGAGTGTGTCGCGATCAACCGGGCGCTTCGAGCGCACGCGTGCCGTGTGGTCCGCGTACGTTACCGTAGCCCACACGCCATCAAGCGCATTGAGGGCATTCGTCACATTCCGGGCGCAGCCGTCGCAACTCATGCCGCCGATAAGGAGTTCCTCACGATAGGGGTAGTGGGACTCGTCGGTGTCTGCCACCACAACCTTTTTGGCCTTCTTGCCGCTCGCACCATCGCTGCAGCAACTCTTCCCGTGTGTCGAAGCGGCAATGCGACGCAGTCCAAAAAACATGCCGACGGCAATGACGGTCAGCACGATGAGATTCGCAGGGTTGAGCAAGTCACTCATGCATTCCCCTTTCAGTAGCACTATCTAGATACCCCCATGGGGTGTCCCCATCTTAACCCAAAATCATGTCCGTTCGGTCAATTAGTTTTCCTCTTCAAACTTTTTTGTTGACCATGGCTTACTTTCGTGTATAAGTTTTCCTAGGCTAACAGTTTAGATCCGTAAGGAGCGACGTGACTCGAACCATAGACATCCCAACGTTTCAGGCAGCAGTCGTGCGCAACTGCTCCCCCACGCTCGCGGGCATCAAGCCGGCATCGCTCTTTACCTATCCAGGCACCTACGCCCACGGGGACGGCTCGACCGCAACAGAAACCATCGCAGAACGCCGAGCACGCCTGCTCAACGTTATCGCCCAGTGCAACCGCGAGCTTGACCCGCTTGGCATCCACCTGAGTGTTTTGGTCTGGCGGCCCTGCGGAGCGCTCGTGTACGTGTACCGAGCCAAAAGCCTCACCACCTATTTCGCGGACCCTCGCGCCAAAACGGCGCTCGCCTCGGAAGGCTACGACACGAGAGACCTTTCGACATGCCTTGTGCATTTGGCATCACGCATCACGCTCGCGAGTAATAACGTCGCGGAATGCGCCTGTAGCCAGACTCGATGCGCACTACCCCAGCAAGCTAGCTGCAGCAACGACTGCACCTGCGAGTTTCCGCACGAAATAGGCTACTTCCTAGGATATCCCTACGACGACGTGCACGAGTTTATCGTCCAGCGCGGCGAGAACTATAAGGTCTTTGGGGCCTGGAAGGTCTACGCAAATGTCGAGCAGGCACTTGCGACGTTTGATGCCTACCGCGCCTGCACCCAATACTTCACCTTTGTCTATCAGCAGGGCTACAGCTTGGCGCAACTTGCCCAGGCAACCCGATAGAACATAGAAGCCGTGGCAACCTGCCGCACAACTGAAAGGACTCAACATGAGCAAGATCGCCGTCGTCTACTGGAGCGGCACGGGCAACACCGAGGCCATGGCAAACCTCGTTGCCGAAGGTGCAACCGATGCCGGCGCCGAGGCAGAGGTCATCTCCTGCGCCGACTTCTCCGCAGACAAGGCCGCTGGCTATGACGCTATCGCCTTCGGCTGCCCCGCCATGGGTTCCGAGGAGCTTGAATATGATGAGTTCCAGCCCATGTGGGATGAGGTCAAGGAGACCCTCGGCGACAAGAAGGTCGTCCTCTTTGGCTCTTATTCGTGGGCCGAGGGCGAATGGATGGACAACTGGAAGGCGGACGCCGACGAGGAGGGCGTCAACGTCGTCGATTCCGTCATCTGCTACGACGCCCCCGATGATGAGAGCGAAGCGGCCTGCCGCGCCCTTGGAGCCGAGCTCGCCTAGCGGCAATGAGCTCCGCCCGCAACGCGCATTGCAACAAAACACATTCGCGTCCCAACAAAAACGGGAGCCGGATCACATCCGGCTCCCGTTTTCTGCTATGTCAGTCATATAAAGCGGCTACGAGATATTGCCCAAGAACGCCTTGGTGCGCTCGCTCTTGGGGTGGTCGAAGACCTCGCTCGGCGTACCCTCTTCCACAATGACGCCGCCGTCCATAAAGACGACGCGGTCGGCGACATCGCGGGCAAAGCCCATCTCGTGCGTCACGACGATCATGGTCATACCGTCGTGCGCCAGGTCGCGCATGACGCCCAGAACGTCGCGCACGAGCTCAGGGTCGAGCGCCGACGTGGCCTCGTCAAAGAGCATCACGTGCGGGTTCATCGACAGGGCGCGGGCGATGGCCACGCGCTGCTGCTGGCCGCCCGAGAGCTGGCTCGGCATAAAGTCGATGCGCTCGGCCAGGCCGACCTTGGTCAGCTCCTCGACGGCGATCTTCTCGGCCTCTTCCTTGCTGCGCTTGAGCACCTTTTGCTGCGCAAGCATGACGTTCTTTTTGACCGACAGGTGCGGGAACAGGTTGAACTGCTGAAACACCATGCCCAGGTGCGTGCGCACTTTGTTGAGGTCGACGCCCTTGGCACACACATCCACGCCCTCGACGACAATCGAGCCGCTCGTGGGATGCTCCAGGCGATTGATGCAGCGAAGCATCGTCGACTTGCCCGAGCCTGAGGGGCCCAAGACCACAACGACCTCACCCTTGTGCACATCCAGATCGATATCGCGCAGGACCACGTTGTCCCCAAAGGCCTTCTGGAGGTTCTTGATGCTGACGACGACCTCGTTCGAGTTATTGGTTTCGCTCATGATAGGACCTCCTTACAGACCGGCGATGTGATCGGCGGGCGTCGCGACAACCTGTCCGGCGCTCTTGGCGGGACGCTTCTTCTTGGTCTCGGCCGTGCCCAAAAGCCTCGCCTCAAGACCGCTCACCAAGCGAGCGAGCGGCAGGGTGATGACCAGATAGAACAGGGCGGCAACCACGTACGGTGTAATGGAGCCCGTCGTGGCCACGATGGTACGGGCGTTCATGACGATCTCGACCACACCCACGGCGGCAAGCAGCGACGTATCCTTGTAAAGCAAGATAAACTCGCTGGTCAGCGTAGGCAAAACATTACGGAACGTCTGCGGAATCATGACATAGAGCAGCGTCTGGAACGCGTTCATGCCCAGCGAACGCGCAGCCTCGTTTTGGCCCTTGGGGATCGATTGAATACCGGCACGGAAGATCTCGCATAGGTACGCAGACGAGTTCATGGCCATGACGATAACGCCAAGCACGTAGTCATCAACCTTGACGCCGGCCAACGGCAGACCGAAGAACGCGATATAGATCTGCAGGAACGCCGGCGTACCGCGGATGATATTCACATAGATGCCGGCGAGGCAGCGCAGGATGCGCGACTTGGAGATGCGCATGAGCGACAAGGCAAAGCCAAAGGGAATTGCCAGCGGAAACGCCACAAGCACGATCGAGAGCGACATAAGGAAGCCCTTAAAGACGATCGGCAGGCTTTGGACCAAAATGACTGGGTTTAAGAACAGGCGCAGGAACATATTGGAGTTCCAGGCCTCGACCCACGGCTGCTCCTTAAGATCGGCCAGGAAGTTATCGAAGGCCGTCACGCCCTTGATCTCGACGGAAGGAATTTTTGAAATCTTCTTGGTCGAACCGTCGGCGAGCGTATAGGTGCCACTAAAGGCCTCATCGCCGCCCTCGACGGGAAACGTCACGCCGTAAACCTCGACACGGAAATAGCCGCCGGCAGGCGCCGTCTCGCCAAAATCAATCTTGAGCGTCTGGCCGTCAGCCTTGCACGTGGGCTTCATGGGCGTACGATCCATGAGGTCCTCGCCCGAGAGCATCGTCAATCGCGTGTCATCGGTACCAAACGTCGTGCCGTCGACAAACGTCAAAGAAAGACCGCTCAGCTCCTCGTCGGCATCGGCCTGGACCTCCCAGGTAATGCGCGTCTCGGTACCGCCGACCACATCGCTACCCGAACCGGTGTTGGGTCGGGCGGTAATCTTTGCGGTCTCAAGCGCCTGGGCGGTCGTGGGCGCATATGCCCCCGCACACACCAGCGCAAGCGCCACGGCCATGACGCAGACTAGCTTTTGGAGCAAGGCGGGCAGTGGAAAACGCTGCTCCGCGGCCCCTTTGTTCAGTCGAGACAAGGTGGCTCCTATCGTAGAAGTTGCCGGCAAAACGAGACGGAAATACTCTCCGTCAAGAGAAGCGCAAAGGCCCTCTCCGCCAAAACGGAAAGGGCCCGTGAGCAATCAAGTAGCTATTTTACTTGATGTTGTACTTAGCCATGAGGGCGTCAACGGTACCGTCGTCGGTCAGGTCCTTGATGGCCTGGTTGATGTCGTCCTTGAGCTTGGTGTTGCCCTGGTTGATGGCGATGGCGTACTCCTCGCCGGTGCTAATCTGCTTAATGGTCTGGCAGGTGTTGAACTGCTCGGCGGTCAGCTGGCTGGCAACGGAGCGGTTGGTGACTACGGCGTCGCCCTTATCGGACTGCAGGGCGCTGAAGCACTCGGTGGCGTCCTTGTAGGGGACAATCTTGGCCTTGGGGAAGTTCTCCTGGGCAAAGGACTCGGCGGTCGAGCCAGACTGGACGATGATGGTAGCATCGGCATTGTTGAGCTTCTCGCTGTAGTTGTCGGCCGTGATGTCGGCGTTATCGACCTTGGTCACGATAGCCTGATCGTCCATGTAGTAGGAATCGGAGAAAGTGACTTCTTTCTCGCGCTCGGGCGTGTCGGTGATAGCCGCGATGGAGACGTCATATTTGGCGCCCGAAGCGACGCCCGGAACCAGCGTGTCAAAGTCATTGTTGACATACTCGACATCCAGGCCCAGCTTGTCGCCGATAGCCTTGATGAGTTCAAGGTCAAAGCCCTGATAATCGCCGTTGTCATCCTTGTACTCAAACGGAGCGTACTCGGCAGAGGTGCCGACGGTCAGCGTACCGTCCTTGACGAGCGCGTACTCCTTGGAGCCGTCGACCTTCTCGACCTTAGCGTCGTCAGAGCTGCTGGAACCGGCATTAGAACCAGAGGTGGCGTTGGACGAGCCGCAGCCCGTCAGAGCGAGGGCGAGCGCCATAGCACCCGTGGCGGCAAATGCGCCAAGCTTCTTCAGCTTCATAATCAGTCTCCTTCCAATGACCCCACGTGATTCAGAGGTCTGCAAAAACTGAGGGTTATTATGCACCCGCTTGGAAGAATCTGCAATTAGAAAACTGATTGAAACAAACCCATAACGTGAATGGAGCACTCCAGTTTATGGCAGCCTTTACTGCTGCAATGACCTTAACAGTTTGATTTCAGCCGCATAACCTGCAAGTTCGTTCGGTGTCTCCAAAATGAATGGCAATGCGCGCAAGCGACCATTCGATACAATATTCTGCATAACCTGCATACCGCCACCAAATTCCTCGCTGCCAAGGTATCCCTTGCCGATGCACTCGTGACGATCTTTATGGGCGCCACAAGGGTTCTTCGAATCGTTGATGTGTACGGCATGCAGACAATCGATACCCACCACGCGGTCGAATTCGTCGAGTACGCCGTCCAGATCATGGATGATGTCGTAGCCAGCATCGCTCACATGGCAGGTGTCCAAACAAACGCCCAGCTTATCGGACAGCTCTGGGCACTTGGCGGCAACGCCCTTGATAATGCACGCCAGTTCTTCAAAGCTACGGCCCACCTCGGTGCCCTTGCCCGCCATGGTCTCGAGCAATACCGTCGTCTGCTGTCCCTCAAACATCACCTGGCACAGCGTGTCGACAATCATCTGAATGCCGGCGTCTGCCCCCTGTCCCACATGCGCACCGGGGTGAAAATTGTAGTAGTTGCCGGGCAGTGCTTCCAGACGCTGCAAATCTTCCGCCATAGCCTCCAAGGCAAACTCTCGCGCCCGCTCCTTAGCGGAGCAGGGGTTATAGGTATACGGAGCATGCGCCACCAGCGGTCCAAAGTCGTTTTGCGCCATAAGCTCGCGCAGAGCCGCCACGTCATCCATGTCAAGGTCTTTTGCCTTGCCACCGCGCGGGTTGCGCGTAAAGAACGCAAAGGTATTGGCGCCAATGGACAACGCCGTCTCCCCCATTGCCCGATAGCCCTTCGTCGTCGAAAGATGACATCCGATTGTCAGCATCTCCAGCTCCCCCTCATCAGTTGCGGTGAAATACGGTCTATTGGTGCCCTATTTTGGCGCAAACAGACCGTATTCCACCGCAAGTTATAAAAGGGGCATCAGAGATGTGGGCCGCCAGGCACCACGGGCGCCGGCGTCATGATCCCCTACGTGTCAGCGCCAAGTCCTAGAGGGATAGACGAATCGCATCGATAATGCGCGCGCAGCGCTGCGTGGCGGCAAGGGGCATGACGGGCTCTCGAGTTTCCCCGCCCGGATGAGCTGGGTCGCATGCTGGATTTCGCCGTAGAAATCATCGATCTCAAACGGGGCATTTATTTCGAGCGTTCGACCGTCGGAATACTTCACATGGGCGAGCTCGGGGCGATGGAGACGCTCGATTTCCAACGAGCCTCGCTCACAGACAATCGTTAAGCGGCTTTCATATGTTGCTTTGCCGTCGCACGCCATATGAATGGGTATACCGCCGACGCTCATATGGATCTCGTCGGCCCAATCGACGCGGCCGCCTGATACGTCACGCCAGCGAACTTCACGGGACGAAACCTCGCACGCGCCCGAGAGCAAATCCTCAAACCAACCGACCGCATAGCAGCCCATGTCATATAGACAGCCGCCCTGCAACGGATCAAGCAGATAGCCCGAAGGAAACTCGCCGTAATCGAGCTTTTGCACGCTTTCAATCGAGACAATACGGCCAAGCTCACCCGACGCAAGCAAGTCCTTCACGCGAGTGTGCATCGGGCAAAACCGATTCTTCATCGCCTCCATAAACAGCACGCCGCGCTCGCGAGAGATGGAGGCAATCGAGAGAGCCTCTTCCTCACTCAAAACGGCCGGCTTTTCGCACAGCACGGCCTTTCCGGCGCGCAGCGCGCGACAGGCCCAACGCGTATGCATGCCATGCGGAAGAGCCAAGTAGATTGCATCGACATCGGGGTCGGCGATCAGCGCGTCATAAGCCGCATCGCCGTTATCATCGGCCGAGGCATGGCTATGCGCAGCATCGATCGAAAACGCTCGGGAAAATTCCTCGACATGCGCAGGAGTGCGGCCGGCCGCAGCCACCAGCCGTGCCCCGTCGACCTTCTTGAGCGACGATGCAAATCGATGAGAAATGTGCCCAGCGCCCAAAATGCCCCAACGAACCTCACGCGAATCATTACGTAAACCTCGGTCACCCACGATAGCCTCCCATCAGTTGCGGCGAAATAGTTCCTGCTATCGCCCTATTCTGCCGCAAACAGGAACTATTCCATCACAAGATATAAAAGGATCATGAGGAGCGCGTTGTGCGGAAGGCTTTAAGCACAGCCGTTACGGGGCCAGGCTGGAAACGTCGGCGCACGTCATCGAGACGCTCGGGAATATCGATGTGCTGCGGGCAGTGACGTGCGCATTTACCGCACTTGACGCAATTGCTCACCAGCTTGGGCTCGCTCGTGCGCACCGCGCTCGCCGTAAAGTATTGAGACAGCCCCGTAAACCAGCTGTGCGCGTAGCTCGCGTTGTAAGCGGCAAAGCAGCCGGGAATGTTAATACCCTTGGGACATGGCATGCAGTAGCCGCATCCCGTGCAGGGCACACGGTTCGATTTCTCAAACTCCATCAACACGCGCGCAATCGTGTCGAGCTGGTTGGCCGTCATCGAATTCGGCAACGCGAGGTCTGCCAGTGACGAATTCTCGTCCACTTGCGCGGTATCGGTCATACCAGAAAGCAACATGGTCACCTGGGGATGATTCCACACCCACGAGAGCCCCCAAGCGGCAGGCGTATGCAAATGCCGATCGCATGCACCATCGAGAACAGCGCGCGCCCGCGGAGGCAATTTGCCTGCCAAGCGTCCGCCCAAAAGCGGCTCCATCACAAACACCGCGAGACCTCGCTCGGCGGCGGCCATGAGCCCCGCCGTTCCCGCCTGATATCGCTCTCCAGCGTAGTTGTACTGGATCTGGCAAAAGTCCCACACATACGCATCGAGCATCGTGAGGAAGTCCGCCGCACTGCCGTGGTACGAAAAACCGATCTGGCGAATGCGCCCCGAAGCCTTTTGGCGCGCAATCCAGTCCTCGATGCCCAACGCCACCACACGTTCCCACTGGGCGGGCGAGGTAATGTTGTGCATGAGGTAATAGTCGATATGGTCGGTCCGCAGGCGGCGCAATTGCTCATCGAAGAACCGGTCGAAATCCTCCGCACACTTGCACGAAGCATGCGGCAACTTGGTCGCCAGCAACACCCGGTCACGCAGCCCCAATCGTTCAAGCGAAGCGCCCATGCACGCCTCGTTGCCGGGATAGAGATAGGCCGTGTCCAGGTAGTTAATCCCCTGCTCCACCGCACGGGAGATGATAGCGTCGGCGGTCTTCGCATCGGGGTGTCCCGGCGCACCGGGAAACCTCATGCAGCCCAGACCCAGAGCGGATATTCGGTTACCACTTTTGGGGTCAACACGGTATTGCACGGCCCCTCCCTTCGCCATCAGCGCCCCGGCAAGGCGAAACACAATGGTCACGCAGCCGAAACATCGTGGAATCGCAATCGAGAACGTATCGTAACGCAGCAGAAATCGAGCCGTCACGGCACCGCTTTAACATCAGCAAAAAGCCCGATGAAAGGAGCCGGGCATGACCACGCGCATGTCTTTGCGGTCTGCCCTGCAGCGTAGCGTCCAGGCAAACGTTTCTTTTTTATAACAGCCGCCCCGCGCACCCACCAATCACCCTGGCAGCATACAATCCATCAGGCGCCCCTTACGCGGGCGCCTTTTACATGGGGAGATGATTCACATGCAGATCAACAAGGTCGCTTTTATCGGCAAGGGCGGCGTCGGCCTGCTCTACGGCAGCATGATTGCCAGGGCCCTCGGCAATGACGCCGTCGAATACGTTATGGATGACACCCGTTTTGAGCGTCACGCGGGCGATGCGCTCACTGTCAACGGCAAGCCCTGCGATCTCACGTCCGTCCGCGCCAGCGAGGCGACGCCCGCCGATCTGGTCATCCTGACAGTCAAGACCACCGGTCTCGACCAAGCACTCAAGACTATGGAGCGCGTCGTGGGACCCAACACGCTCATCGCCTCGCTATGCAACGGCATTACGAGCGAGCAAAAGATTGCCGAACGCTTTGGCTGGGAGCATACCGTTCTTGGTATCTGCCAGGGCATGGACGCCGTGTTCCTCAACGGCGCGCTCACCTTTACCAATGCGGGCGAGATCCGCTTTGGCGCGGCGGCCGGCACGGACCCCGCGACCGTCGCCGCTATCGACGAGCTCTATACGCGCTGCGGCATCGCCCATACCGTCGAGAGCGACATTGCGCACCGCATGTGGGCCAAACTCATGCTCAACGACGGCATCAACCAGACCTGCATGGCCTACGGCGGGACCTACGGAAGCGCCACGGAGCCGGGCTCCGAGCAGCGCCGCTGTTTTGTCTCCGCCATGCGCGAAACGCTTGCGGTCGCCAACGCCGAGGACGTTGAGCTGACCGAGGCAGATCTGACGCAAATGGTGCACCTCATCGAGGGAATCGACCCCGCCGATATGCCCTCGATGGCTCAAGACCGCATCGCAAGGCGCAAAACCGAGGTTGATGAGTTCGCGGGCACCATCTGCCGCCTCGCAGCCAAACACGATATCCAGGCACCGCAAAACGAGTGGCTCTATCGGCGCATCCGCGATATCGAGAAAAGCTGGTAGCGCCGACGCGCCGCATTCAACAGCCTTAACAGCAAAACCGCCGCAAGGGAACCTTTCCCCTGCGGCGGCCTTCATCTTCGTCTATGACCGGCGGCCGATCTCACAACAGTTAGCGTTGCGACCCCGGCACCTCGTCCTCATCGTCGCGGCAAAGAACCACGCCTGCGCTTCCCAGCAGCGTGGCCGCGATCAGCGCGCCGACCACAATAGAGGCAGCCCCACAAGACCCCTGCACACCTGCGACGAGCGCGGCCGTAGGACCAAGGCAACCAAGCGTCAATGCAATGGCGGCAACGGCGATATCTCGAGCGTTCACAAGACCACTTCCTCCACGAGAAAGACCTTATTTCTCATGAACTAGTGTGCCCCGCATCCATACGCCCAGCGTACCGCCACGGTAAGGGCTCTGTTAACTCGAACGCACATAAAGAACGGGCGGCTTTACGTTGCCTAAAAGCTCAGTAAAGACGCCCGCCCATCATGTGCCTATTTTGCTTATGGCAGATTACCAACCGGTGTAGTAGTCGGTGGTTCCGGCAGCGCAGCCGGAGTCATAGACCTTGCAATCACCCTTGGAGCCCGTAAAGGTCGAGCCCTGGGCCATATCGCCCGCGGCAACAACGTAATAGCCGTCGGAATCGCGCCAGAAGCCCTCAGAATCCTGAGTCCATTCGCCCGTGCGATAGTGATAAAGCACATTGCTGCTGTAATAGGTCTCGCGGCGCCCGTTGTAGTTATTGACACCCGCAGAGCGCGTCAGGCCCGATCCGTTCGCGTAGGACGCGGCAGACGCGTAAGGCGGAGTATAACCGGCGTTGTAGTACGAAGCCTGGGCGGCCTCGGCAGCCTCCGCCTCGGCGGCAGCCTCGAGCGCTTCGCACTTGGCATCCTCAAGCGCAGCGCGCAGCTCATCGAGCTCGGTCGACTTGGCGTCGACCTCCCCCATCGTCAACAGGCTACCCGCACCGTCGATGCAACCCTGCAGCACAGCGCGCTCGTCATCGGTGGCATAGTCGCCATACATATTCATGATGATCTGAGCGCGCATCTCCAGGGAATCGCGCTTGGCCTCCATCGAGGCGTTCCACTCCTGCATGGAACCATAACCATCGCCACGATAGTCAACGGGCTGCACCAGCGTCGTCTCGGACGGAGTAGATCCAACCGTATCGGACAGTGTTGCGGCGTGGGCATCAGTTGCACCGGCGCCCGCCAAAAGTGCCACGGTCAGAGCGGCGGAAAGGGCGGCGGTTTTCGGTTTTCGTGAATCAATCCTCATGTAGCTGGAAACCTCCGTAGTGCGTTTTTGCTGCGTTTGAGCTGCGTGTGATTCGATCGCGCTGCATAGTACCCCGAGCAAATCGCGACCTGCGGTTTTACTTAAAAGGCGCACGTCAATTGCGTAAAACTCACATCCTCTCAACAGGAGTTTTCCACAACTCGAATGCATAAAGCGTGTCAAAAACCCTGTTTTTGCACCCTCTCTATGCAAATAAGGCGCCTGTGCAACCATTGTTCGCACAGGCGCCTTGAGCAGGCATTTTATGCAGTTATACCTATCGAGTCGCAAGGGGTCCTTGCACAAGTCGCCTTACTCGTCCAGCGCGGCGAAGGCCTGCTTCAGATCCCAAATGATATCCTCGGCGTTCTCGGTACCGATGGAAAGACGGATCGTGGAGGGCGTGATGTTCTGCTCGGCGAGCTCCTCGGCAGAGAGCTGGGAGTGCGTGGTGGTAGCCGGGTGCACGACGAGCGACTTGACGTCGGCCACGTTGGCGAGCAGCGAGAACACCTGCAGATGATCGATGAACTTCCAAGCTGCCTCCTGGCCACCCTTAATCTCAAAGGTAAAGATCGAGGCACCGCCACGGGGGAAGTACTTCTGATAGAGCTCGTGATCGGGGTGCTCAGGCAGGCTCGGGTGGTTCACCTTGGCGACGTGGCTGTCACCAGCCAGGAACTCAACGACCTTCTTGGTGTTCTCGACATGACGGTCAACGCGCAGCGACAGAGTCTCGGTGCCCTGGAGCAGGACCCAGGCGTTGAACGGACTGATGCAAGCGCCCTCGTCACGCAGCAGGATAGCGCGGACATAGGTTGCAAAGGCGGCGGGACCGGCAGCCTCGGCAAACGAGACACCGTGGTAGGAGGGGTTGGGCTCAGCAATCTGGGCGTACTTTCCGCTCGCCTTCCAATCGAAGTTACCGCCGTCGACGATCACACCGCCCAGCGAGGTGCCGTGGCCGCCGATGAACTTGGTTGCGGAGTGGACGACGATATTGGCACCATGCTCCAGCGGACGGAGCAGATACGGGGTGCCGAAGGTGTTGTCGACGACAACCGGCAGACCGTGCTTCTTGGCGATCTCGGAGATGGCGTCGATGTTGGGGATGTCGGAGTTGGGGTTGCCGAGCGTCTCGAGATAGATGACCGTGGTGTTGTCCTTGATGGCACCCTCGACCTCTTCAAGGTTATGGGCATCGACAAACGTGGTCTCGACGCCAAACTGGGAGAGCGTATGCTCCAGCAGGTTGTAGGAGCCACCGTAGATGGTCTTCTGAGCCACCACGTGGTCACCGGCCTGGGCAAGAGCCTGCAGGGTATAGGTGATGGCAGCAGCACCGGAGGCGACGGCAAGACCTGCCACGCCACCCTCGAGGGCGGCGATACGGTCCTCGAAGACGCCCTGGGTGGAGTTGGTCAGACGGCCGTAGATGTTACCGGCGTCGGCAAGACCAAAGCGGTCGGCGGCGTGCTGGGAGTTGCGGAACACATAGCTCGTGGTCTGGTAGATAGGCACGGCGCGGGAGTCGGATGCAGGATCGGCGCTCTCCTGGCCAACGTGCAGCTGCAGGGTATCGAAACCAAAGGTGTGCTCGGGGTTGTTGATAAACTGGCTCATGATGATCTCCTTGATCGAACAAAAGTAATAAGAGTAAGAGAAGTGAGTCGCTGTCTCCTGATCACGCCGACGGGCGCAAACAGGAGCCCGGCATTCGTCTTGGTAAGCAATTCATATGCGGGCCTCCTTTCGCATCCCGGTTCCGTAGTTGGCTTAATTACCTACCGTCTTTGTGTGTTTTGAATAGTACGAGTATTGTTTTCCTCGGTCAATCACTTTAAAGCGCTAACCTGTTATCGGTTTTATAGATAACACTCGAAAGGACGGGCGCCGATGACCCTCCAACAGCTTCGCTTTTTGATCGCCGTGGCAGAGTCCGGTTCGATCAACGCCGCAGCCCAGCGCCTCTATACGGCACAGTCCAATATCTCCAATGCCGTCAAAAGCCTGGAGCAGGAACTTCATATCGAAATCTTTACGCGCTCCAGCCGCGGTGTTGCACTCACCAACGACGGCACCGAGCTTTTGGGTTATGCACGCCAGGTCGTAGAGCAGGCCGACATGCTCGAGGCCCGCTACGAGGACGGCGGTACCCCGCAAGCCCGCCTCGCCATTTCCGCCCAACACTACGCCTTTTCGGTCGAGGCCTTTGTCAACGTAGTCGAGCGCTGCCGCGACAGCAAGTTCGAGTTCATCATGCGCGAGACCACCACAGCGCAGATTATCGACGACGTGCGCGCGTTTCGCAGCGATATCGGCATCCTCTATCTGGATGACTTTAATACCCGTGTCTTGCAGAAGGCCTTTACCGATGCCCGAGCGAGCTTTCATCCCCTCTTTGATGCAAAAGTCCACGTGTTCGTCAGCGAACGCCACCCGCTCGCACGCCGTTCGCAGCTGTCCCTTGCCGACCTCACGCCCTATACGCGCTACAGCTTTGAGCAAGGCACCTCGAACTCCTTCTATTACGCCGAGGAACCGTTTAGCTATATTCCCTGCAACCGCAATATCCGCGTATCCGACCGCGGGACGCTCACCAACCTGCTTATCACCTCGAACGGCTATGCGCTGTCGACCGGCGTACTCTCCAGCGAAATGCAGTGGGGCATGGCCTCGATCCCCCTGGCAGACGCCCCGACGATGCATGTGGGCTACATCATGCATGACGACCGCAAGCCCTCTCCCCTCTTGCAGCAATACCTCGACGAGCTCAACCGCATCATCCATGCCAACCAACTGTCGGAAGACGGGGTAGAAATCGTAGATCGCTAGCCCCCGGCGGGCATGGCGCTACAATGGTCACTCACGCGAAACGTACCCAACGAAAGGAACCATGTGAAGGTCATCATCTATACCGACGGCTCGGCCCGATCAAATCCGGGACGCGGCGGCTACGGCGCCGTGCTCAAATACACCAACCCCGCCGGCAAGACCTTCACCTCTGAGCTTTCGCGCGGCTACGCCAAGACCACCAACAACCGCATGGAGCTCATGGCCGTTATCGTGGCACTCGAGGCGCTCAACCGCCCCTGCGACGTCGAAGTCCATTCCGATTCGCAGTACGTCGTTAACGCCTTCAACAAGCACTGGATTGACGGATGGAAAAAACGCGGCTGGAAGACCGCCAACAAGCAGCCCGTCAAGAACCGCGATCTGTGGGAGCGCCTACTCACCGCAAAGAGCAAGCACAAGGTTGAGTTCATCTGGGTTAAGGGTCACGCCGGCCATGAGCTCAACGAGCGCTGCGACGAGCTCGCCACCACGGCGGCCGACGGCAGCAACCTCGATATCGACACCGGCTTTAACGAGAGCGACCTGTAACGGCGTTTTCGTACGCTATTTCCTGCCCCTTCGCGCTACACTCATCCTGTAAACCGAACGGCACGAGGGGGATACATGCTGCGTATAGCGACCATCGGCACATCCATGATTACCGACGACTTTATCCAGGTCGTCAACGCCAACGACCAAGCCGCGTTTGTGGGCACGCTCTCGCGCGATGCCAATCGCGGTGCTGCCTTTACCGCCGAGCGCGGTGGCGAGCGAAACTTTACTTCACTCGATGAGCTCGCGGCAGCCGCCGACGTCGACGCCGTCTATATCGGCAGCCCCAACGCACTTCACTACGAGCAGGCCCTTGCCTGCATCGCCGGTGGCAAGCACGTCATCGTCGAGAAGCCCTTCTGCGCCACCGAGGCGCAAGCGCTGGAAGTCTTCCGCGCTGCCGAGGCAGCAGGTGTCGTGGCCCTCGAGGCCATGCGTCCCCTCCACGATCCCGCCTTCCACGCCATCGAGGACGCCCTGGGTGAGATCGCCCCCATCCGCCGCGCCTCATTGCGCTTTGGAAAATATTCCTCGCGCTACAACGAGATTCTCGCGGGACGCGCCACCAATATCTTCGACTGCAATATGGCCTCGGGTTCCCTCATGGATATTGGCGTCTACACCGTCGAGCCCATGGTCGAGATTTTCGGCATGCCCTCCGGCCTTACGAGCATGACCACCCTGCTCGATCCCACCACGCGACAGCTCACGCACGGCCCCATCGACGGCTGCGGTTCCATCCTCGCCAGCTACGGCGGTGGCCGTATCTCCGTCGAGCTCGCGCACTCCAAAATTACGAATGACCTGCTGCCCTCGCAGATCGAAGGCGAGCGTGGCACTATCCAGATCGACCATCTGTCCACGCCCCGCAACGTCCGCATCGACTATCGCGGCGACGTCGTACGCGGCTCGGCGACCGAGGCGCCGCGCGAACAGGGCGACAACGGCCGCGTGCTCGACCTGCCCAAATCGAGCAACACTATGGAATACGAACTCACAGACTTCATCACCGCCATCGGCGGCATCGATAACGTCAAGGAAGAGATTTGGGAGACCCCGGCGGGACGCCACGAGCTTGGCCACTACCGCGATGTCACACTCGTCTCACTACGCATCATGGATGCCGTGCGCCAGCAGGCCGGCATTACCTTCCCGGCCGACGCAGGCAAGCAGGCATAGCGATGGGCCTCTTCGATACGTTCTTCTCCAGCGTCACCGGCGGCAGTCGAGAGCCTCAAAAACCATCAAACGTCGAGCTCGAGCTGCGCCGCAGGCTTACTGTGCTCGCAAGCGACGAGGCCACTCAAGACACTCCCCTGCGCTATTTCCTGCGCTGGGAGGGGCAAGTCCAAGGCGTTGGTTTTCGCTTTACCAACACCAACCTCGCGCAGGCACGCGCACTCACCGGCTGGGTGCGTAACATGGAAGACGGCTCAGTCGAGATGGAGATACAGGGAGCTCCGGCAAATATCCTATCTCATCTCGAGGCGCTTCATGCCTCCTACGAGCGCATGGGAACGCGTTTTCGCCTCATAGACGCTCAGGCCCGAGCCCCACTTGCCAATGAAGACGGTTTCAGTCCTCATTATTAGTATTGTGTGCTAAATACGGTATCATTTACCTACGACCGTTGATAGAAAAGAGGCGAGGCGCATGGCGGTGCAAAGAAGGAATACCAGGCAGCGAAAGCTGGTTCTTGACGCCGTGCGCCAAAGCTATAACCATCCCACCGCCGACGAAATCTACAACGCCGTGCGCGCGCAGGATGACAAAATCAGCCGCGGTACGGTCTACCGCAATCTCAATCTCTTGGCCGACGCCGGCGAGATCCTCTCCATCAAGACGCCGGGCGGCAGCCGCTTCGATCGCACGATCGAGCCGCATGCGCATATCATCTGCACCTCGTGCAGCCGCGTCATCGACGTACCGCTCCCCTTCGATGCCCAGCTCGACGCCAAAGCGTCCGAGCAAATCGGCTGGCACGTCACGTCGCACTACACCATCTTCGAGGGTCTCTGCCCCGACTGCCGGTAGATGTTCGGGACATGCCTTAAAATCCACCTTTCCGCGCTTTGCAGCAAACAGTACATTTCTAGGCATGTCCCGAAAACCTACTCGGCGAGCAGGCGGTGCAGTTCTTCTTCGACCGTGTGCACGTAACGGACGCGATCGTTGATACCGCGCATGGTGGGGTTGCAGCTCTCCATCAGATAGGGATGGCCCACGACGTTGAGCATGTCGCGATCGTTCTCATTGTCGCCAAATGCCATCATCTCATCGGGCGAAATCCCCAGGACACGACCGTAATCGACAAGCGCGGAGCCCTTGCCCGAACCGAAACCGATAAGGTCCGTCCATGCGGTTCCTGACGTCATCACATCGACACGGTCGCCAAAGAGGCGCTCGAAATACTCCCGGGCCGCCGGATAATCCACCTCGGGCGTCTGGAAGCCAATCTTAATGACATCCTCGTCGATGTCCTCGGGACGGTCGACCACCGCCACATCGCAGTGGACCACATAGCGCAAATGGTCGACGAACGCATCGTTGCCGCTCATGGTGTAGATGTGCCCCTCACACGAAAGGGTCATGTCGGTATGGGGATACGCAACCACGGTATTCGCGATAACCATAGCAAGGCTACGCTCCATGGAACGCTTGACGACGGCACGCCCCTCGCTCATCACCAGGGTTCCGTTTTCGCATACATAGGCGAGCTCATCGGCCACCGGGGCAAACAGGTAGCGCAAGCTCGCATATTGACGGCCACTCGCCGGCATAAACACGATACCACGACGATGCAGCTCATCGATAAGCTCAAAGGCCTCGGAACGCAGCTCGCGCTCCCCCGGATGCAGCAACGTGCCGTCCAAATCGCATGCAATCAGTTTGATTCCCTCAAGACCCATATGCTTCCCCCAAAGCCTCATATCAACAGCAAGACGGACCTTGATCGGTCGCCCCTCAAAGCCCGTCTTGCGCATACGCGCGCTTAGCCGCGCGCCTTTTTTACGATGGTAAAGTCGGGAGCCATGCTCACGACGACCTCCGCCGCACTCGACGCAAAGCGCCGGTCCGCATCGAGTTCACGGGTAACCAGCGAGAGCCGAACACCCTCGACACCCCGGAGCATGCGGCCCAAAACAGGCTGCACCGGCGTATACATGCGCACAGTATGCTCGTCCGAGTCGCCCCGGAAGAGCGGCGCATGCATGTTGCCGATCTCCCAGCACGAATGCGCGAGCGCAATCGGGTCCATGCGGTCAACTTCGACCAAATAAACCTCGGCGCTGCGCAAGCGCACGACAACCGCCACGGGCACCATGCCCGAACGGTCAATGGCGAGCACGTCGCCGTCGGCAAGACGACCGCCGTCGGCAGTATCCAGCCGAACATCGACCGTGCGCCCCAGCTCCGTCACGCCCACAAACGCGTATACATCAGCCTGGTCCCAATCGAGCAGCAGATCGTCAACTTCAAAGACGCCGCCCAACTTCCGGCGAAGCAGGAGTTCATAGGACGGATCGTTGAGATTTCCCAAGCATGTCGTCGAAACCAAGCGTTCAGGCATACTCTAACCCTCGACCTCGACGAGCTCGATATCAAAGTTGAGGTCCTTACCGGCCAGCTCGTGGTTGGCGTCGAGCGTCACGGCCTCGGGCGTTACATCGATGACCACGGCGGGGACGGGCATACCGCTCGGCGTGGACAAGAAGAGCTTCATGCCCTTCTCAATCTGCTCGATGTTGGGAACCTGTTCGGCCGGGAAGGTCAGAACCATCTCGGGATTGTGCTCGCCGTAGGCATCGGCAGCAGGAATGTGCACGGTCTTCTTCTCACCCACCTGCATGTCGACAACAGCGGCGTCGAAGCCCTTGATCATCTGGCCGGCGCCGCAGGTGAACTCCAGCGGCTCACCGCGATCGTAGGAGCTATCGAACTGCGTGCCGTCGTCGAGCGTGCCGCGATAATGAGTCTTGACCTTCTTGCCCTGGTTGGACATGGAAACCTCCGTGATAAGGGCGGCGCACAACACGGGCCGCCATGAACATATGGCGCTAACTATACCCTAGTCATACAATTTGAAGACAGTTTGCAAAGAAACGCTGCAACCGGAGGAACCATGGCATATCCCGTATTTGACCTACACTGCGACACCGCCGACCGAATCGGCTGGGCCACGCTCGATCTCGACCTGCGCTTTACCGCCGGCACCGACGGTTATTTCCCCGGCGACGAAACGCATCCGCAAGATTTCGACCTCATCGAGGGTAACGCCTGTGCCATCTCGCTCGCAAAGATCGGCAACACGCCGTGGGCACAGTGCTTCGCCACGTTTGTCCCCGACGAGATTCCCACCGCCCACGCCGCGCGCTTCCAGGCGCAGATCATGGCGCATATGAGCGGCCAGGCAATGCTCAACCACGACCGTATGGTCAACGTGCGCAGCGCCGCAGACATTCGCCCCGCGCTCAAGGACGGCAAGGTCGCTTGCATCCACACCATCGAAAACGCCACGTTCTTTGCCGAGGACCCCGCGCTGATCGAAGTGCTCAAGAGCTTGGGCGTGCTTATGTCGTCACTCAGCTGGAATGCGCAGGGGCCGCTCGCGAGCGGCCACGACACCCACGCCGGCCTCACCGGCGCCGGCATCGAGGCACTTACGCAGATGGAGCACGCCGGCATGGTACTCGACGTCTCCCACCTCAACGATGAGTGCTTTGACGAGGTTGTCGCCCACGCCACGCGTCCCTTCGTCGCCAGCCACTCCAACTCCCGTGCGGTTTGCGGCGTCAAACGCAACCTTACCGACGACCAGTTCCG
Source organism: uncultured Collinsella sp. (assembly GCA_958429225.1). Lineage (GTDB taxonomy): Bacteria > Actinomycetota > Coriobacteriia > Coriobacteriales > Coriobacteriaceae > Collinsella. The sequence goes on along the minus strand of CAUAJB010000002.1, from coordinate 4,627 downwards.
CACCATTCGCGACATGGGCGGTATCGTCGGCCTCAACTACTGCAGCGAGTTCCTTTCCAACGACGCAACCGACAAGACCGCCGCAGACGTCACCTTCGACCAGCTAGCGGCACATATCGAGCACTGGCTCGACCTGGGCGGCGAGGACGTCATCGCACTCGGCGGCGACTGGGACGGTGCCACGGTGCCCGCTTTCCTCTCCGATGCCAGCAAGATGCCCGAGTTCCAGAACATGCTTTCCAAGCATTTTGGCAAGACCGTGATGCAAAAGCTCTGCAGCGACAACGCGCTTGCCTTCTTTGAGCGTTATTAATTTCACATCCCTTGAGCAGGTCGGCATGCCGAACGGTTGACATGCCGGCCCGTCCCCAATCTGAAGGACCGCTTTTGACGCAGCAGTTTACGATTTCCGTATCCCGACCGCATGGGACGCCCATCCCCGTCGTCGTTACCAAAAAGCGCGTCAAGAACTTCAACCTACGCGTCACATCGAGCGGTGAGGTCCACGCCAGCGCACCGCTCGGCGCCAGTCGCGAGCGCATCGAAGCGTTTGTGAAGCGCAACAGCGCCTGGATTATCAGCCGGCTTGCCCAGCGCGAGCAACGTCAGGCGACGGCACGAGAGCCGCTCAGCCCCTCGTCCATCATTGCGCTTTGGGGCAAGCCCATCACGGTACAGGACGCACTCGATCACAACTTTGCATCACCCGCACCGCGGCCCAAGCAGGCCACCTTCGCAAGTTTTATGGGTGCCGACGAGCCAGACGAACGTCCGCAGGCCAAGTGGAATGCGACCCTCGACGGCTTAACGCCCAGTGAGATCCAAGCCCATATTGACCAGCTCTATACGTCCGAAGTCACATCGGCGCTGCGTGATATGGTGCACGCATACGAAATCGCAATGGGTGTCGCCGTTTCCCGCGTTTCCGTGCGCAGCATGAAAACGCGCTGGGGATCATGCACGCCCAAAACCGGCGCCATTCGCATCGCACGAGAACTTGCCGCCTACCCCGTCGAGTGCCTTGACATGGTTGTCGCCCACGAGCTCGTCCACCTGCTCGAGCCGAGCCACAATCATCGGTTTCACGCGCTGCTCGACACGTACTGCCCCAACAACAGGGCTCTGTCGCAGCGGCTCAAGCAGCCACCCATAGAGACGTATTAGAACCGGTTAGCGCACACGCTCGATCTCGACGCCACAGCTTGCCAAGGGCAGGCCAACAGGCGCCCACGGCTTATCGAGCTTGATGCGCACACCAAGCAGCGAGGGATAACGGCGCAGCAGCATCTGGGCCGTACCTTCAGCTGCCGCCTCGATGAGCTTAAACGTATGCTCGCGCAGATAGCCATCGACATCGTGGCACACCGAGCCGTAGTCAATCGAGGCGTCCAAGTTATCGTGCTCTCCCGCTGCACGCAGGTCAGCATAGAGTACCAAGGACACGATGAATTTCTGGCCCAGCGCGTTCTCTTCGGGATACACGCCGTGGTTAGCAAAAACCTCAAGACCTTCAACGGTGATGCGGTCGGCATGGCGCAGATCGTCATAGTTCACGTGGGGCACCGCCGTTGCGGTGGATATTTCGCCCCTTCCACGGCGGGCGAGCTCGGCGCCTTCAGTCTTGGTTGCATTCTCGGGCAGTTTCTTGTTGCTCATCGCGATCGTCTCCTTCGTTTAGAACCCCGACCGCGTAAACTAACTACACGCGAATCGACAGGTTCTTTTTATCATCGCTCCAGTTGCAAGCATTGCGCGCGGGGCATGCAAAGCAGGCGCGCGACGCTTTGTCGGCTGCATAGAGCAGGCGCTCGAGCGGTTGGCTGTTCACGCGCAGCTTTCGATGGCCCAGAATGGCCGTCTTAATGGCTGCGGCATCGGCCGGCTCAAACGCTACGTCATCGGGCATACCGCCGAGAATCGCATCAGCGACGCGTTCGCTTGCAACATCATGGGATATACCCGATTCATACTGTTCATCTTTGCCGATATCGTGAAGAAGTGCCGTGGCGTAGATGACCTCGCGGTCAAATTCGAGCTGTTCCTCGAGATTCTTGATCCACATAATGCGAGCGACATCCAGCAGGTGGTCAATACCGTGGCGGCAGAAGATGCGCCCCGATTCCAACTGTGCAATGCTGCCCAGGTGCCGCCGGAACAGACCGTTGGCACAGATGTAATCAATGCGAGGCATGGCACCAAAAGGCGCCAGGCCCGAAGCCATAAAACCGCGACGCGGCGTTCCCTCGTCAGTATTCGATGTAAAGTCGTTGACGACTCTCATAGTTAGCGTCCCAGCATCCTAAAGAATCGCTCCTCGAGCGCCGGATCGGCCTCAAAGACGCCGCGACGAGCGAGCGTCACGGTCTTGGTGCCAGGCTTTTGCACGCCGCGCATGGTCATGCACATATGCTCAGCTTCCATGAGCACAATCGCTCCCTGGGGAGCGAGATACTCCATGAGGGCATCGGCAACTTGTGCGCACAACTGCTCCTGCAGCTGCAGACGACGGGCGTAGACCTCTACCGTGCGGGCAAGCTTAGAAAGCCCTGCGACACGGCCGTTGGGGATATAGCCAATGGCAGCCTTGCCGTAAAACGGCAGCAGATGATGCTCGCACAGCGAGTAAAACGTGATGTCGCGCTCGATAACCAAATCGTTCGAAGCGACGGCAAAGGTTTTGGACAGGTGCTCCTCGGCACTCTGGTCCATACCACCGGCGATCTCACCATACATACGGGCAACGCGCGCCGGGGTCTCCAGCAGGCCCTCACGAGTTGGGTCCTCGCCTATGCCCTCAAGCAACAGCTTAATGGCGGCCTCGACTTTTTCCTGATCGACCATCTGGGCCTCACTTTTCCGATTTTGCGTTCGCGCTATGGTGCCACGCCCTTTGGCATCGGCCACAAGCTACATAGTATGGGTCGAATAGACCGGATCGTCCCGCCAAAGCTCCACAGCGTCGCAAAGCGCAACGCCCTCGCGCACAGCACGGGCGCGCGTGGCGTTCATATCAATCACGCGCTGATTGCTCGAGCCCCTAAAACGCAATGAGATATCGTACAGATCCTGAACAAACGGGCCATCCACCAACATATCGAGGCAGGCAAGGATACGGTCCGTCGCCTCGGTATGGTGACGACCACCCGGCATAAGCTCCTCGAGCACGTCGCCGGTAAAGCACCAAATGGTCTTGCCCGACCCCGCGGGATAGGCCGCACGCACGCGTTCGATAAAGTCAACAAGCCCCGCCTGATTCTCGGGCTCCATAGGCTCGCCGCCCAGAATCGTCAGGCCATCGATAAAGGGATGGTCGAGGCTCTCGATAATCTTGTCCTCGACGGCACAATCGAACGGCTCACCCGCAGCAAAGTCCCACGCGACAGAGTTAAAGCAGTTCTTGCACCCACGACGGCACCCGCTCACAAACAGAGAAGTACGAACGCCTTCCCCATCAGCAATGTCGAAATACTTAATGTTCGCGTAATTCATAGGTAACTCTCCCGGGAGGCCGGGACATATCATCCCGTCCTCAAACATTCTCGGCCTTCGGCCTGCGAAACTGCGGGCGGGACGATATGTCCCGGCCTCATGCAAAGGGTAACTCAATGAACGAAGCGAACATCGAGTATAGGGTTCGAGGTCCAATAAAAACCTTGTTGCAACTCAACCGCCATCGCAAGCAAAGCGTTGTTGCAAGTCAACTCATTTCCGCTTAGAACTTCGAGGAGTGAGCAGACCGCATGCCGTATCTCAGCTACGTCAACTTGGCTGAGCCGAGAGGGCCGCTTGGGCTTTTGCTCGATATGAGTTCCGCACGCAAAGAAGGCCACTTAATGTGGCCTTCGTCTTGCGCAGGACTGTCCGAAATAGCGAGCAAATGCCCAAGCGGCCCTCCCGGCTCAGCCCCGGAGCGGTATTAGAGATGCAGCACGCGGTCGCGGATCTCCTCGGTTCGGCCCTGGTTCCAGAACTGGGTACCGATGTAGCCGCACGTGCGACGGGCAACATTCATCTTCTCCTGATCGCGGTTGCCGCAGTTAGGGCACTCCCACACCAGCTTGCCGTCATCCTCGACAATCTTGATCTCACCGTCGTAGCCGCACACCTGGCAGTAGTCGCTCTTGGTGTTGAGCTCGGCGTACATGATGTTGTCGTAGATGTACTGCATCACGCGAATGACAGCCTTGAGGTTGTCCTGCATGTTGGGAACCTCGACGTAGGAGATGGCACCGCCCGGCGAAAGCTGCTGGAACATGCCCTCAAACTTAAGCTTATCGAAGGCGTCGATCTCCTCGGACACGTGGACGTGGTAGCTGTTGGTGATGTAGCCCTTGTCCGTCACGCCCGGGATGATGCCAAAACGACGCTGCAGGCACTTGGCGAACTTGTAGGTCGTCGACTCAAGCGGGGTACCGTACAGCGAGAAGTCAATATCGCTTTCGGCCTTCCACTCGGCGCACTTGTCGTTCATGCGCTGCATGACGGCCATGGCAAACGGCGTGCCCTCCTTCTCGGTGTGGCTGTGGCCCGTCATGTACTTGACGCACTCGTACAGGCCGGCATAACCCAGACTAATGGTGGAGTAACCGCCCACGAGCAGCTTGTCGATCGTCTCGCCCTTCTTCAG
>CAUAJB010000001.1 GCA_958429225.1 uncultured Collinsella sp. | reverse complement strand
AGTGGACCTGCCGTCACTACGACCTGATCGCCGTCTTTTAGGGCCTCACTCATGGGCACCACGCGGTCTCCCCTATGCGTAAATCCGCCAATAAGCTGGACCTCTTCTTTTGCCAGCGGCACAAACTGACCGTCCTGGGATAGCACTCGGGCAAAGTCGTCCATGCGTAGCAGAAACTGTTGCACGGTTCGGGGATCTGCCGTATCGCAGATAAGATAACCGGGAAAGAGCGGCTTGGTCGTATCGACCCATTCGCCGTGTACCTTGATTTCTGTTTGAAATTGGGGATAAAAGAGCTCCTGCATGGTGCTCGTCGGCACCATGCGCTCGATGCGCTCGCGCATTACGTCTTCGCGACCGTTAATGACCTGGATCACATACCACACGAGCACCACCCCCTTGCTGTCTTACGTGTGGCTCACGGGGTTTGGGTATGGCTTCGCCAGGGCGCTTGTGCGCGAAGGCGCTCCATATTCAAACCCTGAGCCCAGTTAGACAAGCACGTGGCTCTGCCCCACCGTGAACGGTATGTATAAGTGCAGTTACTAGAGACGCGGACGTGTATCGCAAAAAGACCGCATCCCCAGCTGGCTGCGTGCGAGCCAGTCAAGCGGGTACAAAACTGGACCGCACGCAAACAGCTGCAGAACTGCTGTAGGTTGCCGTGGCAATTCATTGCACCATCTAATGCAAACTTAAAAGTAGCCATAAAAGCAAGTGCAAAATCGCGCATGACAATCGATATTGGAGCTCGTGGTTTTTCTAACACCGCCGTTACGACCGGATGCTGATCAACCCCGTGCTATGTGGCCTATTAGAGCCGTGAGCACAGTTGAACTCATGTAACGTTACGTATCCTAGCACAAGCTGTTAGCGAAACTGATTTGGGCTGCGTTGGACAACATATCGTTCATTTGACGTGCTAAAGGGGGCTGTTTTGGGAACTTGTTCACGTTGGCGCAGGTTATTGGGACGCTAACGGTGATTAGAGGCGTTCCTGAAGCCCAAATGGAACGGCGATCTACACTGATAATCGCGTTTGGCTAACAAACTATGTACAGAAATGGGAAAAAATTTGTGCAACTTTTTGTTGCGTAGGTGGGGTTTGTAGCGCATGGTGTTTTGACATGAAAAAAGGCCTTCAGAATTCCGAAGGCCTTTGCATTCACGATGGTGGAGACGAGGGGAATCGAACCCCTGACCTCTTGACTGCCAGTCAAGCGCTCTCCCAGCTGAGCTACGCCCCCGTGACGAAGTAGTACTATAGGGGAAGTTGGCGCGACGTGCAAGGACTTTTTTGGTCAGACTCTAAATGCCTAATGATATAGGTAAGCGATGGCGGTGCCGGTGTGAACTTGGATCTTGGCCGTTTTTCTAACGACATTAGAGATGCCGGTGTCGGCCAACAGGCCCAGGGAGCTGTGGTCTAGCTCCCATTCTAGGCCGTGTTCGCTTACCACGGTGTTGGGGGCAATGGCGATGATGGAGAACGTCTTGCCTTCGGCGCCCACAATGGTCCAGGATTCGCCTCCGTGTAGGATGCGGGCCGTGGTCTCGTCTTCGGCAATCCAGACTGGGGCGCCCTTGTAGCCCGCGAGCAGCCCCAGAACGGATAGGGCCATATCCGGACGGCCGCCGGTGGCGCAGGTCGCAACCACTTCGGCACCCGGCCAGCGACGACGGACGGAATCGAGCGCCAGCGCCAGATCGGTATAGTCCTTGTACGGGTCGTGGCGCTCAACTTCAAAGTCGGTGGCGGCATCGACCAACGCGCGACCTGCGTCGCTTACCGTGTCGGCATCTCCTACATATACGTCGCAGCCCAGGCCGGCGCCCAGCAGCGCGTCGAGCCCGCGGTCCACGGCGACAACGTGGTCGCACTCCCCTGCTAGCCTACGCAACAGATCTGTGCTCGCCACCACGGGCGAGCCGCAGACAACTAATACCTTGCAAGCCACAGCCCTCGCCTATCCCTCAAACGAAAGCACGCGGGCCAGGTCAAGCTCCTCGTAGCTGTCGATAAAGATATCGCAGTTGGCGCGCACATCGTCGCGCTTCATGCGGCCATGCGGGTCATAAATACCTACACGCTTAAAGCCGGCGGAGCCAGAGCTCTTTAGGCCAAAGACGGCGTCCTCAAACACCCAAGCGCGCTCAAACTTGTGCCCATGGCGCTCCTCCAGGCGGCGCAGCGCCAGCTCGTACACATCGGGGAACTGTTTGGAGCGTCCTGCCTCACCCGTCGTGGTAACAAATTCCATGTAAGCATCGAGACCGGCACCAGCGAGCGCGGACTGCACCAGCTCGGCCGGCGTGGACGTGGCAACGCACATGGCAATACCGGCCTCCTGCGCCTGCTTCAAAAATGCCAGGAGCCCGTCGCGCGGCGGCACCTTGGAGTACCCATCGATCAGGATATCGCTCAGTTCGCGATACAACTCTTCGCCATTCGTGCCAATGCACCACGTGTCGTGGCAGGCCTGGCACTCGTCCTCCAGCGACAGGTGCTCAAATTGGGCAAAGTCATCCACGGTCACGTCAATCCCGTGACGGTGCAATAACTCGGGCTGGGCATAGGCCCAAACGGGGGTACTATTAACCAGTGTGCCGTCGCAATCGAAAATAAAAGCAACCTTGGGAGCGGCGGTATGGGACATAAACGAACCTTTCGATGTCAAATGGTAAACAACCTGCTAAAAACGTTTTACCAAACGTAAGCCTAACAATTTTGAAACCCTAATTGGTAAAACTGTCAAGAGTTTTACCACGGCAATTCTGCCAGTGGTATAAACATGTCGCTTACCGATTAAACGCCCCCGCAAATCCGCTTTCGTCCATAAAACTAACGCACAGGTGTTATCGTAGTTTCTGCCGAAAGTTCCACCGAGCACGCGAGGTGGAACGAATCACAGAAACTTCGCCGTCCCTTCGATTCGTGCAGCCTTGGACCTTTCGCATCTAGTCACCAAGGCAACACGCTGCCGCGTCATGATGGGATCAAACGTGAGCGATACAAAGCTAAAGCCAACGGCTAAAAAGCCCGCAACCCGCAAACCGGCTCCGCACGCACCGGAGCTCTCCAAGGACGATGTCTACCTGTTTGGCATTGGAATGTGGGAGCGCAGCTGGGAAAAGATGGGCGCGCATCCCGACACGCAGAACCGTACGCGCGGCTGGCGTTTTTGCGTTTGGGCTCCCGACGTAAAGAGCGTCCATGTCATTGGTGAATTTAACGACTGGGATGAGCAAGCCAACCCACTGGTGCCCGTGCATACGAGCGCTATTTGGGAAGGCTTTATTCCTGGCGCCGAGCAGGGTCAGCTCTATAAATACCTTATCGAGACCAACGAGGGCGAAAAGCTCTACAAGGCCGATCCGTACGCCTTTAAGGCTGAGTGCCCTCCGGGTACCGCCAGCGTGCTGTGGACCCTCGATGGCTACAAGTGGAACGATGCTGCATGGCTCAAGCGCCGCGCCAGCCATAACCACATGTCGCAGCCGCTAAACATCTACGAGGTACATATTGGCTCGTGGAAGCGGCACGGCGACGCGCCGCAGGGCGAGCCCGACGAGTACGGCAACTACCCCGGTCCCATGGACCCCTTCCCCGCGCAGCGCGGTGAGTTTTACACTTACGACGACCTGTCGGTGGAGCTCGTGGACTACGTGCGCGACATGGGCTACACGCATATCGAGGTCATGCCGCTTATGGAGCATCCCTTCGATGGCTCCTGGGGCTACCAGACAACCGGCTACTACGCCGCCACGTCGCGCTATGGCAACCCGCAGCAGCTCATGCACTTTATCGATGCGTGCCACGAGGCGGGTATTGGCGTGATCATGGACTGGGTGCCCGGCGGTTTTTGCGCCGACTCCCACGGCCTTGCCACCTTTAACGGCCACATGCTGTTTGAGCACGAGATTCACCCCAACTGGGGCACGCACAAGTTCGACTTCGCCCGCGGCGAGGTCCGCTCCTTCCTGGTCTCCAACGTGCTGTACTGGCTCGAGAACTTCCACGTGGACGGCATTCGCATGGACGGCGTGTCCAGCATGCTGTACCTCAACTTTGGCATTGACGATCCCGGCCAAAAGAAGTTCAACAAGTACGGTACCGAGGAGGACCTGGACGCCAGCGCATTTATCCGTCAGGTCAACTGTGCCGTAGAGGCACACTACCCCGACGTGATGATGATGGCCGAGGAATCCACCGCGTGGCCGCTCGTGACCTATCCGCCGCAGGACGGCGGCCTGGGCTTCCACTACAAGTGGGACATGGGCTGGATGAACGACACCCTGCACTACATGCAGACCGATTTTCCGTGGCGCCCCGGCAACCATGGCCTGCTCACGTTCTCCATCATGTACGCCTTTACCGAGAACTTCATCTGCCCGCTGAGCCACGACGAAGTCGTGCACGGCAAGTGCTCGCTCATCGGCCGTATGCCGGGCGACTGGTGGCGCCAGTTTGCGGGCCTGCGCACGCTGGCCTTCTACCAGATGACGCACCCCGGTGCCAAGCTCAACTTTATGGGCAACGAAATCGGTCAATTTATTGAATGGCGTTACTACGAGTCCATTCAGTGGTTCCTGACCGATGAGTACGAGACCCACCGTCATCATCAGGCGTTTATCAAGGCGCTCAACCACCTGTACACCGCTGAGCCCGCACTGTACGAGCGCGGCTACACCGACGACGGCTTTACCTGGATCGACGCGGACAACTCCAAGCAGTCCATCGTGAGCTTTGTGCGCCAGGGCGAGGACGTCGATGACGACCTGGTAATTCTGATCAACTTTGATCCGGCGAGCTACGAGAGCTTCCGCGTGGGCGTGCCGCGCGAGGGCGACTGGGAGGTCATCTTTGATTCCGACCGTCCCGAGTTTGGCGGCAGCGGCTATGCCGGCGAGGAGCCCTACACCTGCTCGAGCGAACCCTATCCCTGGAACGGGCAGATGGACTCTATCGAGATGAAGGTGCCCGGCCTGGCAGGCGTGGTGCTTAAGCGCCGCGGTCCCAGCAGCTATAAGCCGCCTGTGGTCGAGAAGCCCAAGAAGGCGACGCGCAAGCGTGCGTCCTCGGTGAAGCCCAAGCCTGCGGCTGCTAAGAAGGCTCCTGCCAAGGCGAAGACAACCAAGTCCGCCGCCAAAGCCACGGCTAAGCCCACGGCCAAGAAGGCGGTCACCAAAAAGACTGCTCCCAAGGCCAAGGCAGCTGCTGTTAAGGCTCCTGCCAAGAAAGCGTAACAAAGCCGTTACAGCTGTAATCACCCGCCCCGACAGGGCGTAGGATACAAGTCATAACCGTTCCGGGAGAAACATCCCCGGGGGAAAGGAACGTATGAATAAGATCTTCGACAACAAGCAGGAGTTTACCGAGCTCTATCGCGATGCTGTCATGAGCATCAGTGGCAAGAGCGTCGAGGCCGCCAGCGACCTCGACCGCTTTAACGCACTGGCCAAGCTCGTGGCCGAGAAGGCCCGCACCGTTGCCACCAAGAGCGACGCCCGCGCCACCGCCGAGGGCAAGAAGCGCGTGTACTACTTCTCGATCGAGTTTTTGATCGGCCGCCTGCTCGACAACTACCTACTTAACTTTGGCGTGCGCGACATGGTCGCCGAGGCGCTCGACGACATGGGCTTCGACCTTTCCGTCATCGAGAACCAGGAACCCGATCCGGCGCTGGGCAACGGTGGCCTGGGCCGTCTGGCCGCATGCTTCCTGGATTCCATGGCAGCCGAGGGCATCGCCGGCTTCGGCAACGGCATGCGCTACCGTTACGGCCTGTTTAAGCAGGAGATCGTCAACGGCAGCCAGGTCGAGGCCACCGACGAGTGGCTCACCCACGGGTATCCCTGGGAGGTCCGCCGTCAGGACAAGGCCGTGACTATTAAGTTTGGTGGCCATGTTGAGGGCTTTGAGGAGAACGGTCGCACGTTCTACCGCACGGTGGACACGCAGGACATCCTGGCCGTCCCTTATGACATCCCCGTCGTGGGCTATGCCGGCGAGACTGTCAACAAGCTGCGCGTCTGGGCTGCCGAGCCGGTCGAGGAGCACTTTGACCTTGAGGCCTTCAACCGCGGCGACTATGCCCTGGCAGATGCTGAGCGCGCCGAGGCCGAGGCCATCAGCGCCATCCTCTACCCCAACGACGCCGGCGAGCACGGCCGTCTGCTGCGTCTGAAGCAGGAGTACCTGTTTGTTTCGGCCGGCATCTACAGCCTGCTCGACACTTTTGAGAAGGAGCACGGCGAGAACTGGGAGCTGCTGCCGCAGTTTGTGGCCATCCACACCAACGACACGCACCCCGCCATGTGCGGTCCCGAGCTCATGCGTATCCTCATCGACGAGAAGAAGCTCGAGTGGGATGACGCCTGGAACATCGTGACGCATGTCGTGAGCTACACCAACCACACCATCCTGCCTGAGGCCCTGGAGAAGTGGCCCATCGGCATGTTCTCCAAGCTCCTCCCCCGTGTGTACCAGATCATCGACGAGATCAGCCGTCGTTGGCACGAGTCGTTCGACACCACGCAGGAGGGCTGGCAGGAGCGTCTGCGCCAGACCGCCATCCTGTGGGACGGTGAGATTCGCATGGCCAACCTGTCTGTGATCTGCAGCCACAGCGTCAACGGCGTGGCCAAGATCCACTCCGACATCATCAAGAACATCGTGCTCAAGGACTTCTATGCCCTGACGCCCGAGAAGTTCAACAACAAGACCAACGGCATCTCGCACCGTCGCTTCTTTGCCGAGGCCAACCCCACCTACGCCAAGCTCGTGACCGAGGCCATTGGCGACGGCTGGCTGAAGGACGCCTTTGAGCTGGAGAAACTCAAAGAGTTCCAGAACGACACCGAGTTCCTGAAGGCCGTGGGTGCCTCCAAGCGCGCCAACAAGGAGCGCCTGGCCGCCTACGTTAAGGCCAAGACCGGTCTGGTTATCGACCCCAACACCGTCTTCGATGTGCAGGTAAAGCGCTTCCATGCCTACAAGCGCCAGCTCATGAACATCATGAAGGTGATGGACATCTACAACCGTCGCATCGCCGATCCCAACTTCCACGTGACGCCGACGACCTTCATCTTTAGCGGCAAGGCCGCCTCGAGCTACACCTTTGCCAAGGAGACCATCCGCCTCATTAACTCCGTGGCCGACGTCATCAACAACGACCCGCGCGTCAACGAGGTCATGAAGGTCTGCTTTATCCCCAACTTCCGCGTGAGCAACGCCCAGCTCATCTACCCCGCCGCCGAGATCTCGGAGCAGATTTCCACGGCCGGCAAGGAGGCCTCGGGCACGTCCAACATGAAGCTCATGATGAACGGCGCCATTACGCTTGGCACCCTCGACGGCGCCAACATCGAGATCGCCGACCTGGCCGGCCGCGAGAACGAGGCCATCTTTGGTCTGACCGCCCCCGAGGTCGAGCAGCTCTGGGCGTCGAACAGCTACTTTGCGTGGGATACCCTCAACGGCGATCGCGAGCGCCTGGGCCGCGTGATGGACGAGCTCAAGGACAACACGTTTGCCGGCCTTTCGGGCAACTTTGAGAGCATCTACAACGAGCTCATGAACAACAACGACCCCGACCTGGTCATGGCAGACTTCCGCAGCTACGTGGATGCGTGGGAGAAGCTCACCGGCAGCTACGGCGACCAGGAGACCTGGAACCGCAAGGCCCTGCTCAACACCGCCTCGAGCGGCTGGTTCTCGAGCGACCGCACCATTCGCGAGTACCGCGACGAGATCTGGCACGCGTAAAGGCCGCGAGCTCCCCTATGCCAGCACGGCATTACTCGACGGGCGTGACGTTGCGCCGCGCCCGTCGCTAATGGGTTTAGGAACATCGATGACAGAAGGAGAAATCGATGAGTAAGAAAGAATGCATCGCGATGCTCCTCGCAGGAGGACAGGGCAGCCGATTGGGGGCACTCACCCAAAAGATCGCTAAGCCGGCGGTTAGCTTTGGTGGCAAGTTCCGCATTATCGACTTTTCGCTGTCCAACTGCTCCAACTCGGGCATCGACACGGTGGGCGTTCTGACGCAGTATCGTCCCTACCTGCTGCATGCCTACGTGGGCTCCGGCGAGGCGTGGGATCTGGACAGCCGCGACGGCGGCGTGTCGATTCTGCCGCCGTACGAGACGCAGACCGGCGGCGCCTGGTATGCGGGCACGGCCGACGCCATTACGCAGAACCTCGACTACATCAAGGCCAACGACCCCAAGTACGTCCTGATTCTTTCGGGCGATCACCTGTATCGCATGGACTACCGCAAGATGCTCAAGACGCACATTGAGAACAACGCCGACCTCACGGTGAGCGTTATGCCCGTGCCGTGGGAAGAGGCCAGCCGCTTTGGCATCCTGACCACCGACCCCGAGGACGGCCGCATCACCAAGTTCACCGAGAAGCCCGATAAGCCCGATTCGAATCTCGCGTCTATGGGCATCTACATCTTCTCGGCCGACGTGCTGATCGAGGCGCTCGAAGAGGACGCTCTGGACCAGCGCTCGAGCCACGACTTTGGCAAGGACATCATCCCCAAGCTGCTCGGTGAGAACAAGCGCCTGTACAGCTACGAGTTCCACGGCTTTTGGAAGGACGTCGGCACCATCGCCAGCTTCCACGAGACCTCGATGGACCTGCTGGGCAACAACCCCGAGTTTGATCTGTTCGACAAGCACTTCCCCATCATGTCCAACATCACCACGCGTCCGCCGCACTACATTGGCCCGGACGGCCGCCTGGACGACTGCCTGGTCTCCAACGGCTGCAAGATCTACGGCACCGCGCGCCACTCGATCCTTTCGACCGATGTCATCATCGAGGAGCGCGCTGTGGTCGAGGACTCCGTGCTGCTGCCGGGTGCGCACGTTAAGAGTGGTGCGCACATCTGCCGCGCTATTTTGGGCGAGAACTCCACGGTCGAAGAGGGCGTGAAGCTCGGCTCTGTCGATACCACCAAGGATACGGCCGTCGTTGGAAATGACGTCGTTATCGGGAAGGGGGAATGATCCGATGATCAATCGCAAGGCCATCGGTTATATCACCGCTAACTACTCTTCGACCTACGGCAGTGTGCTGCTCAAGGACCGCCCCATCGCGTCCGTTCCGTTTTTGGGCCGCTACCGCCTGATCGACTTCCCGCTGTCCAACATGATGAATGCCGGCATTAAGACCGTCGGCGTCGTCATGCCGGGCAACTACCGCTCGCTGATCGACCACGTGGGCTCGGGTAAGGACTGGGGCCTGGACCGCAAGAAGGGCGGCCTGTTCATGGTGCCCGGCAACGCGTATGGCACCACCAAGGGCGGCATGCGCTTCCTGCTGCGCGACATCATCTCCAACAAGACGCTGTTCCAGCGCTCGGACAAGCCCTATGTTGTGATGATGGGCACCAACATCATCTTTAACATGGACCTCAACACCATCATCGACGCGCACGAGAACTCCGGTGCCCAGATGACCGTGGTGTACTGCAAGGCCACGCGCAACGTCGATGACGAGACCAAGCTCGAGATTAACGAGAACGGTCGCCTGACGGGCGTGAGCGCTGGCGTCGTGTACGGCGACAACGCCTCTATGGACTGCTGCATCGTCAACCGCGATACGCTGCTCGAGATCATCGACCACTACCAGGCCGCCGACTATCTGGACCTGCTCGAGGCACTCCAGGGCGACTTTGGTAACATCGACGTGTGCAGCTACGAATACAAGGGCGAGGTCGTGGGCGTGTTTAGCGAGAAGTCGCTGTATCGCCGCAGCATGGACCTGCTCGACCAGACCGTGGCCGACCAGCTCTTCGATCCCGAGCGCCCGATCCTAACCAAGGCTCACGACGTGCCGCCTTCGCGCTATGCGACCGGCAGCCACGCGTGCAACTCGATCATCTCGGCCGGCTGCATCATCAAGGGCACCGTGCGTAACTCGATCCTGTCGCGCGGCGTTGTGGTCGAAGAGGGCGCATCGGTGACCAACTCGATCATCAACCAGAGCTGCATCATCAAGAGCGGCGCACGCGTCGAGAACGCCATTCTGGACAAGAACAACGTGGTTCCCACCAACACCGAGCTTCGCGGCACGCCCGAGAACATCCTGGTGCTGGGCAAGGCTCCGTTAACTTCCGACACCACCATCGTACGTTAACGTTGACACCGCAACATCGCTCGTAACAGGTAGAATAGCCGCCCGGTTAGCGCCAGGCGGCTATTCTCGAATTGCAACATGGGAGACAATATGGCAGATTCCAGCAAAAAGATGCAGATCGTGTTTGCCTCGGCCGAGTGCGCACCGTTTGTTAAGACCGGTGGCCTGGGCGACGTGGCGGGCTCGCTGCCTGCGGCGCTCGTGCGCGCCGGCGCCGAAGTTATCGTGATGGTGCCCAAGTACGCCACCATCAAGGACGAGTACAAGGCGCAGATGGAGCACTTTGCCGACTTTTACGTGAGCCTGGGATGGCGCAATGAGTACTGTGGGCTGGAGAAGCTCGAGCACGACGGCGTCACCTATATGTTCGTGGACAACGAGCGCTACTTTGCGCGCGACTATCCGTACGGCTTCTTTGACGACGGCGAGCGCTTCGCGTTCTTCTCCAAGGCCATTACCGAGAGCCTGCAGCACCTGCCCGAGGGCTTTGAGTGCGACATCCTGCACTGCAACGACTGGCAGACGGCACTGGCGCCCTTGTTCTTGCGCGAGTTCTACCAGGGCCTGCCGCTGTACGACCGCGTCAAGACTGTGTTCTCGATCCACAACGTGGCGTTCCAGGGCCAGTTTAGCGACACCGTGATGGAGGACATCCTGGGTGTAGCGCATATTCCGGCGGCAGCTACGCAGCTGCGCTGCGACGCTTGCAGCATCAACTACATGCTGGGCGCGCTGCACTATGCCGATGCCATCACCACGGTGAGCCCCACCTACGCGGGCGAGATCCAGACGCCCGAGTTTGGCGAGGGCCTGGACGGCGTACTGCGCGAGCGCTCCTACGCGCTGCAGGGCATCCTCAACGGCATTGACGTGGCGGCCTTTGACCCGGCAACCGACAAGCGCATTGCCGCCAACTACACGGTTGACGACCGTTCCGGCAAGGCCGTGTGCAAGGCCAAGCTGCAGGAGGAACTGGGGCTCGAGGTGCGCGACGACCGCCCGCTTATGGTGATGGTCACGCGTCTGACGCGCCAGAAGGGCATGGACCTGGTCATGTACGCGCTCGACCGCATCCTGTCCGGCGGCGTTCAGGTGGCCGTGCTGGGCACCGGCGACCGCGACTACGAGGACGGTCTGCGCTACTTCCAGGACAAGTACCCCGGCACCATGGCCGCGCGCATCGAGTTCGATCCGGCGCTGTCGCAGCGCATGTACGCTGCCGCCGATATGTTCCTGATGCCTTCGAAGTTTGAGCCCTGCGGCCTGTCGCAGATCATCGCCATGCGCTACGGCACACTGCCCATCGTGCGCGAGACCGGTGGCCTGAAGGACACCGTGATCCCGTATAACGAGTTTACCGGCGAGGGCACGGGCTTCTCGTTTACCAACTTTAACGGCGACGAGATGGGCGACGCGGTGTTCCGCGCAGCACGCCTGTTCTGGGATAACCGTGAGGCATGGAACCAGCTAGTCACGCAGGCCATGAGCCAGGACTTTAGCTGGACGCGCTCGGCCGACAAGTATCTGGACCTGTACTTCTTTATGCACCCGGAGATTGAGAGGCCGACGGCTGTTGTCGACGAGCCTGAGGCTGCAGCTGAGCCGGTGACCGTTGAGGAGCCCAAGGCCGAGGAGAAGCCGGTTGAGGCTGAGCCCGCAAAGGCCGAGCCTGAGGTGAAGGCTGAGGTTGCTCCTGAGGCAGAGACCGAGGTCAAGCCCGCTGCAAAGCCCGCAGCTAAGAAGACCACGACTCGCAAGACGACGGCCAAGAAGGCTACGACAACCAAGACTGCCGCCACCAAGACCGCCGCAGCAAAGACGACTGCTGCCAAGGCAACGACCACGCGCAAGTGCACGACCGCCGCTGCCAAGAAGGCCGCAGAAGCCGAGGCTGCTCCCGAGGTAAAGGCCGAGGTCGCTGATGCCAAGCCGGCCGCCAAGGCTCCGGTAAAGACCGCTGCCAAGAAGACGACCACGACCAAGACCACGACCGCCAAGAAGGCCACGGCTACGAAGTCGACAACGACCAAGGCCGCTGCGACGAAGGCTGCTACGAAGACCACTACGAAGGCTGCCGCAAAGCCCGCCGTCAAGGTCGAGGAGGCGGGTGCCGAGCCCAAGGCCGAGGCAAAGCCGGCCGCCAAGACCACCACGCGCAAGCGCGCTACGACGACGGCCAAAAAGGCCACGACCAAGGCCGCTGCTCCCAAGGCAGAGGCTACGGCCGAGGACAAGCCCGCAGTAAAGGCCGAGCCGGCACCGAAGGCCGCTGAGGTCAAGACCGCTCCGAAGGCTACTGCAAAGACCGAGCCCGCCAAGAAGGCCCCGGTCTCCCCCGCCGCTCCAGCCGAGGAAAAGGCTCCGACCAAGAAGACCTCCGTCCGCAAGGCAACGGCCACCCGCAAGCGTCACTAGTCTGGACGATTAAAACTTAATCCAACGCAAAAGAGGGCGCCCCAACCAGGCGCCCTCTTCTTGGTTGAACTTCTCTATTAAATAGAGGGCCGGTTTACTACGACAAAATAGCTCTGGCCGACCACGGAGAGTATTCTATGAAATTGGCAACGCTTCTACCTGCGGATTTAATATCACCAAATTGACCGTGGTTGAGATCATTCAATTCGTCGTAGTAAACCGATGTACTTTTGTTTGACTACAAATAGTATCCGCCTGGGCGTTTTCGAATATCGCGATAATTTGGATGGTAAAACGATTTTCTAGGACAACCGTTCGCCGATGGTAAACGGATGTTGTTTATACAGCCTGTGTACAACAGATATACTTACAACTTGTGCGTAAAGCCCATGGCCCGCAGGCCATGATTCTATTGAACTGGACCGTATTATGAGATTGATTCACAACAGCCGTCTGCCGCAGTTTCGCACTCCGTTTGGCGCTGTGACCACAGGAACGACCCTCTCGCTTTCGGTGATTCTAGAGGACGCCGACCCCAACCAGGCAACGCTTACGCTGCGCACCTGGGTCGATGAGATCGGTGAGTCTCTGTATCCCATGACGCACGAGGGCGACGGCATCTTTACCGCCGAGCTGGAGTGCGCCGAGCCCTGTCTTATCTGGTACAGCTTTATCTGCAATATCGAGGGCCAGCCCGAGGTCCGCCTGGGCGCACCGCAGGGTCGCACCGGTGGCGAGGGCGTAACTTACAACTACGCCGAGGTCCCGTCCTTCCAGATCACCGTCTACAAGCACCGCAAAGTTCGTCCCGAGTGGTACGAGCGTGGCATGGTCTACCAGATCTTCCCCGACCGCTATGCCCGCGATGAAAACTGGCGCGAGCGCACGCTTGCCGAAGTTGAAAAACCACGCAAAGGAATCCAGCGCCGCATGGTCGAGGACTGGAACGAACCGCCCGAGTACGAGCGTGCCGAAGACGGCTCCATCAAGACCTGGGATTTTTACGGCGGCTCGCTCAAGGGTATCCAAAATGACCTGCCCCGCATTGCCGAGCTGGGCTTTACGGCCATCTACCTCAACCCCATCTTTGAGGCCGCGAGCAACCACCGCTACGACACGGCCGACTACACCAAGATCGACCCGATTCTGGGCACCGAGCAGGACTTTACGGAGCTGTGCGAGGCGGCCGAGAAGCTCGGCATTTCCATCATCCTGGACGGCGTCTTCAACCATACGGGCGACGACTCGATCTACTTTAACCGCTACGGCAACTATCCCGGTGTCGGTGCATGGCAGAGCGAGGACTCACCGTGGCGCGATGCGTTTTACTTCCATGAGGACGGTTCGTATGACTGCTGGTGGGGCGTGGGCAACATGCCCGCCATCAACGAGAATTCCGAACTGGTGCGCGAGCGGCTCCTGGGCAAGGACGGCGTGATCCGTAAATGGCTGCGCGCCGGTGCCCATGGCTGGCGACTCGATGTGGCCGACGAGCTTTCCGACGACTTCCTGGCCGAGATCAAGAAGGCCGTGCTCGCCGAGAAGCCCGACGCGCTGCTGCTCGGCGAAGTCTGGGAAGACGCCTCCAACAAGATCAGCTATGGTCATTTGCGCCGCTACCTGCAGGGCTCTGAGCTCGACTCCGCCATGGACTACCCCTTCCGCGACATGGTCATCGGCTTTTTGATGGGCTACAAGAACGCCTACCAGGCAGCCGAGGATATCGAGACCCTGCGCGAGAACTACCCGAGCGAGGCATTGTCCTGCGCGCTCAATCTGCTTTCAAGCCACGACCGCCCGCGCATCATCTCAGTGCTCGGCGGTGGCCCCGACGAGTCACAGCTGCCTGAGAGCGAGCGCAGCAAATGGCGCCTGGACGATAACTCGATGGGCCTGGCCAAGAGCCGTTTTTGGCTGGCGACGCTCATGCAGATGACCTTCCCGGGTGTGCCCTCGATCTATTATGGCGACGAGTACGGCCTGGAGGGCCTCACCGATCCGGGCAACCGCCGCACCCTGCCGACCAAGGACCAACTCCACGACTTCGACACACTGGCCATCGTTAAGAACGCGTCTGCCGTGCGCCGTGCGCTGCCCTTTATGGTCGATGGCGAGATCAAGGCTTTTGCGCTCAACGACGAAGTCTTGGCTTACACCCGCACGGGCAAAGACGGCGAGGCCGCGACGGTTATCATCAACCGCAGCCTGCGCAATTCGCACCGCGTGACGATTCCGGCGCTCGGCGAATGCGCGAGCGACGTGATCAGCGGTCACGAGTGCGAGATCCACAACGGTACCGTCACGCTCGACCTGTACCCGCTGGGCTCTTCGATCATCTATCACCATGCCGAGAAGCGCCTGCAGGAGCCGCTCGATCATGGCGCGGGCGTTGTGTGCCACATCACCTCGGTGCCGACCGATGACGGCAAGCCCGGCACAATCGGTGCGCCCACGCGTCGCTTTATCGACCATCTGGCCGCTATGGGCATGCGCTACTGGCAAGTCCTGCCCGTCAACCCCACGGACTTCTTCCGCTCCCCCTACGCCGGGCCCTCGGCCTTTGCAGGCAATATCGACCTGCTACCCGAGAGTCACGAGGAGCTGGCCGCCGACTTTGCTGCATGGAAGGCTCACGGCGGCGAGGATGCCGACCCGCTGTACACGGCGTTTAAACATCGCAACGCCGACTGGCTCGAGAAGTACTGCGTCTACATGGCCGTTAAGAAGTACTTTGAGGGCGAGTCGCGCCACGATTGGCCGGCAGATGTAGCGCACTACAACGAGTATCTGATCGATGACAAGCGCTTCCACGACGAGGCCGAGCTGCAGGCGTACATGCAGTATCGCTTTGACCTTGCCTGGTGCGAGCTCATGAACTATGCGCACAAGAAGGGCATCGAGGTCATCGGCGATATCCCGATGTATGTTTCGGACGATTCGGCCGACGCGTGGAGCGAGCCCGAGAACTTCTGGCTGTCCGATACCGGCAAGGCGATTGAGATTTCGGGTGCGCCGCCCGACAACTTTGCGCCCGAGGGCCAGGTGTGGGGCAACCCCACCTTCCGATGGGATCGCATGAAGGAGAACGGCTATCGTTGGTGGCTCGACCGCCTGCGCCGTGCGTTTTCGCTCTACGACCGCGTGCGCCTGGACCACTTCCTGGGCTTCCACAGCTACTTTAGCATTCCCGCCGGTAAGGCCTGTGCCGACGGCCGCTGGCTGGCAGGCCCGGGCAAGGACCTGTTCCAGACCGCCTATGACGAGCTGGGCCCGCTCAACTTTATCGCCGAGGATCTGGGCTATCTGACGCCCGGCGTTCGCGCCATGGCTTCGACCTGCGGCTTCCCCGGTATGGACGTGCTGGAGTTTAGCGATTACGACGTCCGAAACGGCGTGTATCCCACGCCGGGCAAGATTCTGTACACCTCGACGCACGACACGTCGACGCTCGCCGGTTGGTGCACGCGCTCCTTTGCGGGCGGCGACGAGCCGAGCGGCAAGGAGTTGGCCGGCAAACTGATGGGCGACGCGCTCGCAAGCGACGCTCCCCTGGTGATGATGCCGCTGCAGGACATCCTGGGGCTAGGCGACGATGCACGCATGAACGTGCCGGGCGTGGCAACGGGCAACTGGACCTGGAAGGCCGATGAGGCCGACGTTGCGGCCGCCGAGGGCAAAACTGCACAGCTCCTGCGCAGCACCCATAGATTCTGGGGCGAAGCGTGATAAAACCCCCGATATAGGGTACAGTTACAGCTGTTTGAATTTATGCGGGCAGAGCGATCTGCCCGCTTTGTGCTGAAAAGGAAGTATTATGGCGCGCTACGATTACAAGTGCTCGAGCTGCGGCAACGTGTTTGAGGTTGAGCATCCCATGTCCGAGACCCCCGAGGTCGTGTGCCCGAGCTGCGGCGCTCCGGCCTCCAAGACGTTCTCGGCCAGCGGCATCAAGTTTGAGGGCAGCGGTTTCTACAACACCGACCAGCGCAGCGGTGGTTCCAGCACCAACGCCACAAGCGGCTGCTGCGCCAACTGCCCACATAACCACTAAAGACAAACGGTCCCGCCACCCAGGTTTCCTTATGAGTTGCGGTGAAATAGTTCCTGAATCAGCCCATCCAACGGCCAAACAGGAACCATTTCACCGCAACTTTTCTTTAGATCGGATTTCAGGCTGATGCTAAGTTTGTAACATTTCAAAACTCTGCCGGATTACGGGGCTGAATTGACAGCCTCTATCCATTCCGGTAATTTGCAAATTTCAACAAGCCATCTACCTGCGGTTTTATTTAGACCATTTTTGATGTGGTCGGGCATCACCAATCTAGCCCCGTAATCCGCCCTACTTTTGATAACAGCAAGTTTGAGACAGGGCTATCCTTCCATTCTTTACCGCTATTGCGATCTCCACTCGCACGACCTTCTGAGTTGCGGTGAAATAAGGACTATTTGGCGGGTAGATGCCGCTATTCAATCCCTATTTCACCGCAACTTAGTAGTTACTTGTGGACCAGGCGGGCGCAGAAGTGACCGTCGTAGGAGTCGGCGTTTACGGGGACACTTTGGAAGAGGCCTCGAGGGTTTTGGCGGAGAGTGACGAGGCTCTTGGCGTGGTCGTACTCGGGGAGCTGCAGAATCTGGGCTTCGGAGAGCGGTGCCACGATAAAGCCGGCGCCCTCGGAAGAGGCCAGGAAGGCATCCACGACCTGCGTGTTCTCTTCATCAAAAACCGAGCAGGTGGCATAGATAAGCTCACCGCCGGCAGCAACGCGCGCGGCTGCTTCCTTGAGCATCGTCAGCTGTAGCTTGGGCAGCTCAGTCGTAACGTCGTTCTCGGTCAGACGCCACGGTATCTCGGGATGACGGCGCATGGTGCCGGTGCCAGAGCACGGCGCATCGATAAACACCGTGTCGAACAGGGCGGGCTCGCCGAGCATCGCGTCAAAGGACGTGAGCACCTCATTGAGCTCGCAGGCATCGCCCGACACCGTACGAACACCCGTTATACCCGCCTTATGCAGGCGTGCGAGATTCTGATCGCACTTGCGATCGTGCAGATCGAGCGCGGTATGCTGACGCTCGTACCCGGCACGCTTGGCCTGGCACATCATCACATAGGTCTTGGTGCCGCGACCGGCTCCAATCTCCAGGCAACGACCGGGACGTGTAGCGGCAGTAGCGATAAGCTGAGCGTTGAGGTCCGAGGCAACCGCGGCAGCACGCTCAAACACGCCCGATGCAACCGTGACCTGCGCATCGACCGGAGCATGGCAGCCCGGGAAGACAGGCGCAACGAGCTGCGAGATATACGGGTCGGCCTTGGTCGCAAACGCATTCTCGTGCAGTGCAAGCGGCGCGGGGGCCAGATTACCGGCAAAGTTGAGCGCGCCCTCGGGCGTATCGAACGAGGCCATAATACGAGCGCACAGCCAACGAGGAAGACCCATCAAACGCGAAAGGCGAACCAAACGGCGCTCGGACTCATCCACGTCAGATGCCGTGGCAAAATCCTCCACGTTGTCCGCAACCTTGTGCAGCACCGCGTTAGCCAGGCCCGCGGCAGACTTAGCACCGCTGCGCACCAGCTCAACACCCTGGCTCACGGCAACGCGGCCCGGCGTATGCAGATAGAGCATCTCGAAGGCCGAGATGCGAAGCGCCATGCGAACGCGCGGCGCGACCTTTTTGGGCTTATCCAAAAACTGATCGAGCAACTCATCCAAAATACCCTGCGTGGCGGCAACACCGAGCGCCAAACGAGCGGCAAAAGCGGAATCGCGCTGGTCAATGGCCTTGGCGGAAGCGCGGGACGAGAGCACGTCGCGCGCATACATACCGCGGCGATCGGCCTCCATCAACACATCGAGCGTAAGCTTGCGCGCGGGAGAAAGCTTGCTCATGACAAAACACCCCACGTCAGATCGGCACCCTGCAGGCCGGCAGCCCAGGCAGAAGCAGTCATGGCACGCTTGCCATCGGGCTTAACCTCAAGCAGTTCAACCGCGCCATCGGAAAGGCCCAGGTAAACACGCTTGCTCTTGACGGCAACAGTACCCTCGCCAAGCGACACATCAGCCGGCGCGGCATCGAGCACGCGAACCGTCTTGCCAGCGATCACACAACGAGCGGGCGCGGTGTCGGACGAAGCGAGCACATGACGCACGCAATCGAGAGCCGCCATCTGCGGATCCAGACGCATCTCCTGCTTGGAAATCTTGGCAGCATGAGTGACGAGCGACTCATCCTGCTCAGTCCAAACAGCCGAGCCATCGGCAAGCGAGGGAAGCGTATCGGCAAGCAACTTACCGCCAAGCTCACCAAGCTCCATCGTGAGCGCATCGGCATGCTTACCGGCAACCGACGTAGAGGCCTGGGCACAATAAGCGCCCGTATCCACGCCATGTCCAATGCGCATAATGGAAACGCCAGCAACCTCATCACCAGCAAGAATGGCACGCTGAATGGGAGCAGCGCCACGCCAACGAGGCAGCAAGGACGCATGAACGTTCACGATACCGAGCGGCGCCATATGCAGCACCTCATCAGGCAAAATGCAGCCATAAGCAGCCACACAGAAAATAACAGCCTGCACAGCCTGGAGCGCCTCAACAACCTCAGGCGTCATACGATTAGCCTCAACAACCGGCAGGCCAAGCTCAAGCGCCTTGGCCTTAACAGGAGACGGCTCCAGCTTCTTACCACGCCCACGAACAGCATCGGGACGCGTAATAACAAGCGCAATCTCGTTCCCAGCCTCAACAAGCGAAGTCAGCGAAGGCACAGCAAAATCAGGCGTACCCATAAACACAATACGCATAAAGAACGTCTCCCCTCAACCAAAGCCGAGACGGCTACAAACAACAGCGGAAAGCCAAGTACCCAGCCCATCCGCAATAACAATTCAACAAGAACAAATATACCCAAAACCAAAGAAAGAGCCGCAATAAAAGCAGCTCTTCCAACAAAGCAATTATCAGTGAAGACGCCCATCCCTGGCCCGACGGCACCCGGGCGAGACAAGCAGCGTCAACGTAGTCCCCGGGGCGCCCGCCTATATCGTCCCGCGCGCAGTTTCGCAGCGCAGCGAGAATGTTTGAGCACGGGATGATATAGGCGGGCGCCCCGGGGACGGACAAACCTACTCCGTCTCGCCCGGTCGAGCGCCGCGGGCTAGGGCGTCCTGGTACTCCTTGACTGCCTTGATCCTCTGCATCGGCTTGAGTCGCTCGAACATGGTATTGCCGTGCAGGTGATCGATCTCGTGCTGCAGGCACACGCAGAACAGGTCGCCTGTGGCCTCATAGCGAATCAGGTTGGCATCCAGGTCATACGCCTCGACGACAACGTGATCGGGACGCTCGATCTCGCAGCTAATGCCGGGGATGGAAAGGCAGCCCTCGCTAAACGGCACCAAATGGTCACTCTGCTCGACAATGACGGGGTTGATGAGCACGTACGGGTCGTAATCGTTCTTGTCGCTGTAGTCGCAGTCGATGGTGACGAGCTGAATGAGCTCACCGATCTGCGGGGCGGCCAGGCCGCAACCGCCGTTGTCGAACATCATCTTCTTCATCTTCTCGGCAAGCGCCTCAATCGCCGGGGTGATCTCCTCGATGACGGCGCACTCCTGGCGCAGACGAGGGTCGGGCGACAGTACGATTCCGTTGGCTTCCATGGCCATCCTTTCGGGTTGTTACATCAAATCATAGGCATCGACGTCAACGCTCACGCTCACGCCGCGCATGGAGCCCGCCTCTTTGAGGCAGGCGTCGATATCATCAGAGACATGGTACCCCACGGGCGACTTCACAAGCAGATGGAAGCGGTAACGGTCCTTTGCTCTCTCGATTACACACGAAGCCGGGCCCAGCACCTGCGGCACCGCGCTGCCCGCCCGCAAAAAGTCTGGCGCGGCGGCATGCCAGCGGCGCTTAAGAAGCTTTGCAATGCGCCCGATGTAGTCGTGCGCGTCGTCTCGGTTCGCCGACCACACCAAAATGTTGACCAGGCGAATAAACGGCGGGTACAGCGCGTCGCGGCGCTGGTCCAGGTCGTAATCGGTAAAGATCGACCGGTCATGCTCGGCAACGGCGCGAATGACCGGATCCTCGGGCAGGTAGGTCTGGATGATCACCTCGCCGGGCCGATCGCCGCGACCGGCACGACCCGCCACCTGTTCCAGCAGGTCGTAGGCGCGCTCCCCTGCGCGGAAGTCCGGCAGCTTGAGGGCGAAGTCGGCATTGACCACGCCCACGAGCGTGACCTCGGGAAAGTCGAGGCCCTTTGCGATCATTTGGGTGCCCAGCAGCACCGCGCAATCGGCGGCATCGAACTGCTCGAGCAGCTTTTTGTGCGCGTCCTTCCCGCGCGTGGAATCGGCATCCATGCGAATGATGGCGACGTCCTCGGGCAACATCTGGTGCAGTGCGTCCTCGATCTGCTGCGTGCCCAGGCCCATTTTTGCCAGGTAGCGGCTGCCGCATTTGGGGCAGCGGCTCGTGGGCGCGGGATACGGCTGCACGCGCCAGGACGAACCGCAGGTGTGGCACTGCAGCGTATGCGTGCGCTCGTGGTACGTGAGCGCGGTGGAGCAGTGGTTGCAGGTGGGCACGCAGCCGCACTCGCGGCACATCAGGAACGGCGCAAAGCCACGGCGGTTATGCAGCAGCACGGCCTTCTCGCGGCGCTCGACCACACGCTCCAAACCCTCCATCAAGGGTTTTGAGAACATGGAGCGGCTGCCGTGCGAGAACTCACGGCGCAGGTCGGCGATCCGAACCGTAGGCAGCACAGCGTGTCCCGGGCGCTCGGGCATCTCGACGCGCGTCCAGGTGGCACCGTTATACGTGCCACGGCGGCAGCGATCGAGGGCCTCGGCAGAAGGCGTGGCAGAGCCCAACACGAGCGGGCAGCGATAGCGCCGCGCCATCTCGGCCGCCACCTCGCGCGCGTGGTAACGCGGGCTGGAGCCCTGCTTGTAGCTGGTCTCGTGCTCCTCGTCGATGATGATGAGGCCCAAGTCACTGAGCGGGCAAAAGAGCGCCGAGCGGGCACCGACGACCACGCGGGCGGCACCGCTGGCGACCATATCCCACTGGTCCAGGCGCTCGCCGGCCGAAAGGCGCGAATGGAACACGGCGACCGTCTCGCCAAAGCGCGAACGGAAGCGGCCGACGGTCTGAGCCGTCAGCGAGATCTCGGGCACCAGCACGCAAGCCGAACGGCCGGCTGCGAGCACGCGCTCGATGGCGGAGAGATAAACCTCGGTTTTGCCGGAGCCGGTGACGCCGTCGACTAGCACCACGTCGCCATGAGCGTCCAGACGGGCGCGCTCAATCTGCGCGAGCGCCTGTTGCTGGCCGTTGGTAAGAGAGACCGGCGCCTTGCCGCTTGCCGAGGACAGCGTGGTCTGCTCGCTGCAGCCACGCCACGCACGGCGCTCCTCCACCACCACGACGCCGCGCTTTTCGAGCGCCTTGATGGTCGCCGACATGCTGTTATAGAGAAGGTTGAGGTCGCGGGTCGTGACCGGGCCGCACTGGAGCGTCTCGATGAGCTGACGCTGGCGGACAGCAGTCTTGGGCGGCGTATAGTCGAAACCCTCGGGCGTGAGCATGACCCAGCGGTTTTGGATGGGTTTAACGGCGGGGCGCTCAACCGTCCACACGCCATCATCGCCCTTGACCACGCGCGGACTTCCACCCGGGGGCAAGAACAGGCGCAGGCACTCAGAAAGTGTCGCGACATACTCGCGGCTCATCCAGCACGCGATACGGGCAGCCTCGGCGGTAAAGAGCGGCTTGCTGAGGATAGCTTCGATAGGCTTGATACGCGCGGGATCGAGAGCGTCGTTACCTTGCAGGCCGGCCAGCTCGGGCGCGATGTCGACGATGTAGCCCGCGGCCGCACGGTTGCCAAAATGAACTAGGACGGTGGAGCCGATCTGGACATCGTTGGCGAGTGGCTGCGGAATGCCGTAGGCAAACGGCTCGGACAGCGCACGCGTCGGGATGTCGAGAACCACGCTCGCATAGGCGGCGATGGGCTCAGGTGTAGGTTTAAGCTGCGTCGGGGCGGCGGCAGGAGCCGCGGACTTCGGAGTCTCCTCCGATTCCGGCGAACCAAACAGCGAAAGTTGCTCGGCCATGGCCCCAGCACCTCCTATCCCATACGTCTACAGAAACAAGAGCCCCGCTCTGAGTGAACGGGGCTCGGATACATACGTTTGCGCAGCGATTACAGCGCCATCGTGCGGGCGCGGTCAATGCGCGCCAGGCAGTCGTCACGACCGACGAGCGCCATGGTCTCGCCCAGCGGGGGGCTCACCATGTTGCCGCAGACGGCGACGCGCACGGCCTGGAACACCACGCGCTTCTTAAGGTCCATCTGCTCGGGCAGCGGCTCAAGCGCAGCGTCGATGTTCGCGGCCGTCCACTCGGTAACACCCTCGAGCGCGGCCTTGGCGGCGTCCAGAATGGCGCCCATGCCTTCCTTGGCCAGGCCCTTGTTGACGGACTTCTCGTCATACTCGAGCGTCTCGGCAGTAGCGAAGATGGGAGCGGCGACGTTCACGGCGTCGGCCGGCATCTTGGTGCGCGGCTTGACGATGGCAGCGAGCGCGTCGATCCAGTCCTCGCCGTACTCGACGTTACCCTCGATGAGACCCGCCTCGTGCAGCTCGGGGACCATAATCTCGTCGGCAAACTGAGCATCGGACATGCCATTGATGTACTCGGCATTAACCCAATCAAGCTTCTTGGGATCGAAGGTCGCCGGGTTCTTGGAGATGCGGTCGAGCGAGAACTTGCTGGCCAGGACATCGCGCGGGATGATCGTGGTCTCGCCGTCGAGCGACCAGCCGAGCAGCGCCAGGTAGTTGACGAAGGCGTCGGACAGATAGCCGGCATCGCGGTACTCCTCCACCGAGGTGGCACCGTGGCGCTTGGAGAGCTTCTTGCCGTCGGCGCCCAGAATCATGGAGATGTGGGCGAACGTGGGCACGGGCGCGCCGAGGGCCTCGTAGACCATGACCTGGCGCGGGGTGTTGGACAGGTGGTCGTCGCCGCGGATGACATGGGTGATCTTCATCATGGCGTCGTCGACGACGGTCGCGAAGTTGTACGTGGGCGTGCCATCGGAGCGGAAGATGACAAAGTCGTCGAGCTCCTTGGCGTCGAAGGTGACCTCGCCGTGGACGGCGTCGTGGATGACGACGTCGCCGCGGTCCTCAGGCACCTTGATGCGCAGGACGTAGGACTCGCCGGCCTCAATGCGACGGCGGGCCTCCTCGGGATCAAGATCGCGGCAACGGCGCTGATAACCCTGGAAGGGGTCCTTGCGCTCCTGCGCGGCCTTACGGTCGGCGTCGAGCTGCTCCTTGGTGCAGAAGCAGGGATAGGCCTTGCCCTCGTCCCAGAGCTTCTGGGCAGCCTGCTTGTACAGGTCCAGGCGCTCGGTCTGAGCGTAGGGACCAAAATCGCCGCCCACCTCGGGACCCTCGTCCCAGTCCAGGCCCAGCCAACGCATGGCGCGCAGGATAATCTGCGTGTTCTCGTCGGTGGAGCGGGTGGGGTCGGTGTCGTCGATGCGCAGGATGAACGTGCCGCCGTTTGCACGGGCGAAAGCCCAGTTATAGATAGCGGTGCGGGCGCCGCCGATGTGCAGCTTGCCCGTCGGTGAGGGTGCAAAGCGGACGCGAACGTCTGATGCCATGGATATCTCCTCGATTGCAGGATGGATGTCTAACCGCATCAGTATAAAGCATCAAGACAACCTCCGCACAAAGGGCACCGACCTACTCATTGGGGACAGACTAAAATGACCATTCTTTGGGCAACCTGTCGGCACTTAGGTAAGGCTGTTCGTTTAAGCCTGTCCCCAGTGAGTACCCGACCGGTCATTTAAGTCTGTCCCCAATGTGTAGGTGCGGAAAGGGTGTGAATGTTTGATTTACGCGCTATGATGTGCCCTTGCATAGAGAGCCCGGCGGAATGGTAACGGTCGCCGGGACACGTTTTTGAAAGGACAATCATGTCAGAAGAACTTCGTTCCATCCCGCCCCAACACGGGTCCTTTGTTTTTACGTCGGAGTCGGTGACCGAAGGTCATCCCGATAAGATCGCTGACCAGATCAGCGACGCCGTCCTCGACGCAATCCTCGCCAAAGAAATAGAGCTGCAGGAGCAGGGCTACATCGCCCCCAACGGCGTGCCTGCCAACGTGGAGAACGTCCGCTGCGCCTGCGAGACCCTCGTGACCACCGGCACCGTCATCGTCGCCGGCGAGATCCGCACCCAGGCCTACGTCGACGTACAGGAAATCGCCCGCGGCGTTATCCGCCGCATTGGCTACAACCGTGCCAAGTTCGGTTTTGACTGCGACACCTGCGGCGTTATGAGCCTTATCCACGAGCAGTCGCCCGATATCGCCCAGGGCGTTGACGAGTCCTTCGAGACCCAGACCGGCGCTACCACCGACCCGATCGACCTGATCGGTGCCGGCGACCAGGGCATGATGTTCGGTTATGCCTCCAACGAGACCAAGACCCTCATGCCCATGCCACACTACCTTGCAAGCCGCCTGGCCGAGCGCCTGGCAGCCGTGCGTCACGACGGCACCCTGCCCTACCTGCGTCCCGACGGCAAGACCCAGGTCACCGTGCGCTACGAGGAAGGCAAGCCCGTCGAGGTCACGACCATCGTCATCTCTACGCAGCACGCCGCCGAGATCGAGGACATGGGCAAGATCAAGGCCGACCTCATCGAGCACGTCATCACCCCGGTCATGGCCGCCGAGAACATGCCGTGGGATAACGCGGATATCTACGTGAACCCCACCGGTCGCTTTGTCGTGGGCGGCCCCATGGGCGACACGGGCCTCACCGGCCGCAAGATCATCGTCGACACCTACGGCGGCTACGGCCGTCACGGCGGCGGCGCCTTTAGCGGAAAAGACTGCACCAAGGTTGACCGCTCCGCCGCGTATGCCGCGCGCTGGGTCGCCAAGAACGTGGTCGCCGCCGGTCTGGCCGACCGCTGCGAAGTCGAGCTTGCCTACGCCATCGGCGTTTCCAAGCCCCTCTCAATCATGGTCGACACCTTCGGTACCGCGCATGTTGCCGAGGACAAGATCGTTGAAGCCGTGGAGAAGACCTTCGACCTGCGCCCGGGCGCAATCATCCGCGACCTAGACCTGCGTCGCCCCATCTACGAAAAGACGGCAGCCTACGGTCACTTCGGCCGCGAAGATGCCGACTTCACCTGGGAGAAAACCGACCGAGTCGAAGAACTCAAAGCAGCCTGCGGCCTGTAAGCCAACGGCAAAAGCTGCAGCCAAATAGAAACGCACCAAATAGAGGTACCGGCCCCAACCGGTACCTCTTTTTTATTAATCCAGTGGTGAAGATGAGTCGACATGGAGCACAGAATAGGTCTCCAGCTGATGGATTTTGCAGCATGAGCGCCTCTACCATGTATCCTAAGTTCCGAGGGCTTTGGTATTTGGTCGATCGCGAGTTCCGCACGAGCCGGAGGCCACTTAATGTGGCCTCCGTGCGAGCCAGGACTGTAGAGCAGGCGACCAAATACCAAAGCCCTCGGAACGACGGGATAGAGAAGGAGCACCCATGGCAGGCAAGCCGCAAACACTAGCTACGACCTCGGCATTCGAAATCTTGGGCCCCGTCATGGTCGGCCCCAGCTCATCACACACCGCCGGCGCCCTGCGGTGCGCCCAGGTTGCCGCCAGCCTGCTAGAAGGCCGCATCACCAAGGTCACCTTTGGCCTGTGGAACTCCTTCGCCCACACCTACCGCGGCCACGGCACCGATCGTGCGCTCGTCGCGGGAATCCTGGGCCTCGACACCGATGACGAGAACATCAAGCAGGCCTTCGACCTCGCACGCGAGCAGGGCCTCGAATATCACTTTGACATCAAGGGCGACGACGCCTCCATCCACCCCAATACCGTCGACATCGACATGGTCGACGACACGGGCGCCACGGCACAGGTCCGCGGTGAGAGCCTGGGCGGCGGCAAGATGCGCATCAGCCGCATCAATGGCGTCGGCGTCGACATCTCGGGCATGTATTCCACGCTCTTCGTGGCGCACCAGGACGTTCCCGGCGTGCTCGCCGCGCTCACCAACCTGCTCGCCTACGCCCACGTGAACATCGCCTTCTGCCGCACCTACCGAACCGAAGTGGGCGGCCAGGCTTATTCCGTCTTTGAGACCGACGGCGCGCCCGACGACACCGTTATCCCCATGCTACGCAAGCTCGACAATGTCGATTACGCGACCTTTATCGAGCTCCCCGGTTCTGCCTCGTCGCTCTCCCCCGGCGTCTCGGCAAAGGAGATCTTCGACGACGGCGAGCAGCTGCTCGATGCATGTGCCGAGCTCGGCCTGAATATCGGCGCCGTCATGGCCGTTCGAGAGGCGCGTCTGACCGGCGAGACCCACGCCGTCGCCGCCATGCGCCGCGTGCTCGACGTCATGCGGGAGGAGACCACGGCCCCCATCGGCAATCCGCAGCGATCGCTCGGCGGGCTTATCGGCGGCGAGGCCAAACTCGTCGATGCCACCGGCCGCAACGATTTGAGCACGAGCCTGATGGGCACCGTTCAAACCGACGCCGTGGCCCGCGCGATGGCCGTGCTCGAGCGCTCCGCCACGATGGGTGTGATCGTCGCCGCCCCCACGGCAGGCTCCGCCGGTGTCGTGCCCGGCTGCGTGCTGGCGCTCGCCGACCACCTGCAGCTCGACGACGAACAGGTCATGGACGCGCTCTACTGCGCAGCCGCCATCGGCCTCAACCTCACCACAAGCGCCTGCGTTGCCGGCGCCGAGGGCGGCTGCCAAGCCGAAGTCGGAAGCGCCGCCGCCATGGCAGCCGCCGCGCTGGTGCAGATGCTCGGCGGCACGCCCGGGCAGGCGCTCGACGCCAGTTCCATCGCGCTGAGCAACCTACTGGGCCTGGTCTGCGATCCTGTAGGCGGCCTCGTGGAGGTGCCCTGCCAAAACCGTAACGCCATCGGCGTGGCTGCGGCCTTTAGCTCGGCACAACTTGCCCTCGCCGGCATTAAGAGCCTGGTGCCGTTTGACCAGATGGCACATGTCATGCTCTCGGTGGGCCACGCGTTGCCGGCCACGCTGCGTGAGACGGCAAAGGGCGGCATCGCGCAGGCTCCGGCCGCACTTTCGGCCTGTGCAAAATGCGGTGTGTGCGGATAACGGCAAAGAACGACTCAAAGGTGGGACAAATGTCCCACCTCTTTTGAATGCCACCGTTTCCGTACCACAAACAGCAGGGCAATCGCTATAATGCAAGCCCAGTAAAAACACGATGAGCCGCAAGGCGAAATTCGAAGGATATGCATACGATGTCGCAAAACGATCGAACTCAAATGATTCCTGATCCGCAGCAGCCGAGCAGGCACACCGGCGGCGTTCAGTCACCGCGTCCCATCGCGCCGAGCCACGGTCAGCAGCGTGGTGCGGCAAACGCTTCGCAACGCCCGAACCAGCAGCGGCAGCAGCGACAACAACGTCAGCAGCGCCAGGCAAACGGCAATGCGCCCAAGCAGCCCTCCACACACGCTCGAGGCGATCGTGGCCCCGCGCGCAAGTCCGCCGGCAACAATAAGTCGGGCAAAAAGACGACGTTCTTTGTCGTCCTGGGTCTTATCGTCATTGTCTATATCGTAGGCATCGTAGCGTTTTCGCAGCTAGCCTACCCCAACACCACCATTGCCGGCGTCGACGTCTCGTTCTCCAACGCTTCGTCTGCCGCCACCAAGGTCAACTCGGCATGGAAGCACTATAAGCTCACCGTGACAGGCGATGACTTTAGCTGGACTTATCAGCCCGAGTCCGATGAGCCCATTGTCGACGGAGAAGCTGCCGCAAAAGAAATCATCAGCCACAACGAAGCCTTTGTATGGCCGGTCCGCCTTGTGGAATCCTTAAGCGGCAAGACCAAAACAACCGCTGCCTCCAACGAAGTCGATCTTGATCAAGATGTCGACCTGTCCATGCTCTCCGACACCTTTGACCAAAAGAAGTTTGAGAAGGATCTTGGCGCCGCCATCGACGAGTTTAACGAGGGCCGTTCGGGCACGTTCGAGGCCAATAGCTCCTATGACGAGCAGGCCGGCAAGTTTACCGTCGAGAAGGCGCGCTCCAACGAAAAACTCAACCGCGAGCATGTCATTAAGTATGCCGAGCTCGAGCTTGCCTCGCTGGCCGAGACCGTAGATCTTTCCAAGCTCGGCAACGATGCCTATGAGCCGCTCAATGGAACGCTGACCGATGATCAGATTCAGGCCGCATGCGATGCCGCCAACAACTTCCTGGGCGTCAACGTGACCCTCAAGCTCAACGGCGAGGATGCCGGCAAGGTTGATGGCGCTTCCGTGCTGCAGTGGATCAGCTTTGCCGATCCGGCCAACCCCACGCTCGATACGTCACAGATCAGCAGCTGGGCAGCCGAGCTCGCCAACGGCTTTAATACCGTGGGCTCCACTCGCTGGTGGACGCGCGCCGATGGCAAGCAGTGCGCCGTCGAAGGCGGTGACTTTGGTTGGTCTATTGATAGCAGCTCGCTCGCCAAGCAGGTCGAGGACGCCATTAACAACAAGCAGACCGGCGAAATCGAGATCAAGTACTCCCAGAAGGCCGACACCTTTACCGCAAAGGGAGAGCCCGACTGGAAGGCGTATATCGACGTCGACCTGTCCGAGCAGCACGCGCGCTACTATGACGAGAGCGGCAATATCGTGTGGGAGGCCAACTTTATTTCCGGCAAACCGGGCGAAGACGCCACCCCCGAGGGCGTGTGGCAGATCAACAGCAACGACGGCGGCAGCACCCTGATCGGAGCCAAAGACCCCGAGACGGGTAAGCCCAAATACGAGAGCCCGGTGAGCTACTGGATGCCGTTCGAGGGCAACATGATCGGTTTCCACGATGCCACCTGGCAAAACGACAAGAGCTTCGATAACGCCGAGTCGTACAAGTGGTGCGGCAGCCACGGTTGCATCAACCTGCGCCTGGCAGACGCCAAGGCACTTCACGACTGCATCAAAGTCGGCCTGTGCGTGGTTGTCCACTCATAGTGCAACGCGCGCATTCCTACAACGTGGAACCGCTGCGACCAATCTAACAGTTCCGAAAGAAACCGTCCTATGCGCCCGCCCCAACCGGTGGGCGCATATAATTATCGAGGTTCTTTCTATAAAGGAGACGCTATGCCGAATGTCCCCACGATCACCCCGGGCCCGGATGATACCGAGCGCACACCCGAAGGTGCCACCGAAACGATTCCTCTGATTACAAACGTACATGCCGACAACCAGAACGGACGCACGAACGATGCGACCGAGATTTCCGATGAAGAGGCATATGCCAAGCTCAAGGCAAAACGTGCCGAACGTCGACGCAAAAAGCTGATTCGACGCGGTATTGCCGCCGGCGTCGTGGGTGCCATCGCGCTCATTGCCATTGTCGCAACCCTTGTTATCAATGCGCAGCCACAGGGCGCTAGCGGTCCTGTGACCGACATGGTGACCGAGGGCACGTTTACCACAACGGTCGAGGCGAAAGGCCAGCTCAAACCCATTTCGTCCTCAGTGGTCTCCCCTTCTGTCGACGGTACGGTCGATTCAATCAACGTGCAGGCAGGCCAATCCGTCAACGAGGGCGACGTGCTTATGACCATTAAAAACGACGAGCTCGACCGCAACGTTGCCGAGGCGCAGCGTGCAGTTGCAGCCGCCCAGGAAGACCTCACCAACGCACAGAAAGCCGCCGCTGCCGCGCAGGCCACCCCAACGACGGACGTCGATGGAGCTTCCGCAGCGGCGTTCGTCTCCGCCACATCAGCGGACACGAACGCCGTATCGACCGCGCAGCGCAGCCTCGCATCGGCCCAGGCAAACCTCGATCAGGCGAACGCCAAGGCCGCCAGCCGTACGGTCACGGCCCCGAGCTCGGACAGCATCGTGGAGCTCAACGCCAAGGTGGGCGCCACGGTAACAGGCGGCATGATCATGGGCGAAAGCGATACGAGCGGCGGCAAGCAGTGCATGCAGATCGCCGACCTATCCAAGATGAAGGTGACCGTGCAGGTGGGCGAAAAGGACATCGCCAAGATCGCCGTGGGCCAGAGCGCCAACGTTACCTATCCCGCGTTTCCCGATATCGTAAGCCAGGGCACCGTCACGGCTATCGCGTCGGTGGCAAACTCCGACGCCGCCAACGGTGGCGGCGGCAGCGTAACCTTTAACGTCGACATCCTCATCGAGGCGCCCGACGCGCGCCTGAAGCCGGGCATGACGGCCGAGGTCTCGGTGGTAACCGAGCAGCTCGACGACGTGGTGATGGTGCCGACGATGGCGCTCATGACCGAAGACGGCGAACACTATTACGTCAACGTGGCGACTGATGACGAGGGCAAGCAAACCCGTCGCGTGAAGGTGACCATCGTGACGCAAAACGACAACGAAGCCGTAGTCGGCAAGACACAGGTCAAGCACGACGACCAGGGCAACGAGATCAACCCTGGCGTGCCGGTTACCAAGCTGCGCGATGGCGACACCCTCGTCATGGACACCGGAGCGAACGCAACGGCTGACGGCGGCTACAGCGCGGATTCGGGCAGCATGTCTGCCGACGAGGGTATGTAATGCGTCCCGTTATCGACATCCGCAACGTGCACCGCATCTTTGAGAGCGAGGCGGGGTGCGCCCACATCCTGCACAACGTGAGCCTGGCGGTAAATCCCGGCGAATTCGTCGCCATCACTGGCCCCTCGGGCTCGGGCAAATCAACGCTCATGAACATCCTTGGCTGCCTGGATAAGCCGACGGCGGGCGACTACTACCTGCAAGGGCTCAACGTGGCCGAGCTCGATGATGACGAGCTCACCGAAGTCCGCGCCCTGAGCATTGGTTTTGTCTTTCAAAGCTTCAACTTGCTGCCGCGCCTGTCGGTTATCGAAAACGTCATGCTGCCGCTGGCCTACACCAATGCGCCCCGTAGCCAGCGCGAAATGCGCGCCGTGCACGCGCTGCAGGCCGTCACGCTGCCCGTCGACCACTGGGACCACCGCATATCCGAGCTCTCGGGCGGCCAGATGCAGCGTGTCGCCATCGCGCGCGCCCTTGTCAATGACCCGCCCATCATCCTGGCCGATGAGCCGACGGGAAACCTGGACTCCGCCACTGGAGCGCTTGTAATGGAGACCTTCCATAGACTTCAGGAGCGCGGTAAGACCATCGTGCTCATCACACACGATCCCGGCATCGCCGCCGAAGCCGACCGTGCCGTGACCATCCGCGACGGGCGAATCCACGACGGCGCGTATATTCCACATGCACCGCGAACCCTGCGCAGCGCCGTAGATAGCCTGCCCATGATTTCCGATCCGACCACCCCGCCGAACGGAGTGATGGAATGAGCACGCGCGACCTCATCCAGGAAGCCCTTCACTCGCTCGAGGCCAACAAGGGGCGCAGCCTGCTCACCATCCTGGGCATTGTCATCGGCATCGCCTCGGTTATCGCCATGACTTCGCTCATCGGCGGCATCCAAAACAGCTTGGTCAACAGCCTGGGCCTCAACGCAGCTCGTATGGTTCAGATCTATTCGTCCCAAGAACTCACTGATTCTGACGTTCAGAAGCTTCAAAAACTGGTGCCGCAGATTGAGCAGATCGGCATTGTCGACAGCGCGTATACCGAGTACAAGACCGGCGATAAAAGCTATACCGTCATGGCGCAGGGCGTCGATAGCGACATGCTCGACGCCGTGGGTGCCAGCAAGCTCGTTGCGGGGCGCACCTATTCCCAGGCCGAGTCCCAATCGGGCTCGCGCGTGGCGCTCATCAGCCGCGGCGGCGCCGATCAGCTGTACGGCAACGAACAGGACGCACTGGGGAAAACCATCAAGGTGTCCAACGGCGAGGTGCAGATTGTAGGCGTGATTGATGGCGGCAGCGACTCCATGGGGTCGCTCACGCTATACATGCCGCGAGAGACCATTGCCGGGCTGTTCGGTGACGAGAATCCCTCGTTTCCCAGCGTGACCGCACTCGCCGCCGAGGGCACCGATATGGATGAGCTCTGTAAGACCATCGAGTCCAAGGTGCGCGCGATGAAGGGCATCGCGGAGGATGATGAGTACGACAGTGTATCGGCGACATCCATGAAAAGCGCCATCGATGCACTCAACTCCTTTATGGGCGCGTTCTCGCTCATCATGGGTGCTGTCGCCAGTATCTCACTGCTTGTCGGCGGT
The DNA here is from genome assembly GCA_958429225.1 of uncultured Collinsella sp. GTDB lineage: Bacteria > Actinomycetota > Coriobacteriia > Coriobacteriales > Coriobacteriaceae > Collinsella. Next base: position 62,899 of record CAUAJB010000001.1, on the reverse strand, counting down.
ATCGGCATTATGAATATGATGCTCACCAACGTGACTGAGCGCATTCGCGAGATCGGCATCCGCCGCGCTCTGGGCGCCAGTCGTCGCGATATCACCGCGCAGTTTTTGGCCGAGTCCTCGGCGCTGTGCGTCACCGGCGGACTGTTGGGTGTCCTGATAGGCTATCTGCTGGCCTGGGGCCTCGCGATGTTTGCCTCCGGATCCGGGATTCTTGGCGAGCTCGGAGCCAGCGGGCAAATCACACCGAGCTTTTCAATCGCCACGGTGCTGCTGGCCTTCGCCGTCTCCGTCGGCATCGGCGTAATCTTTGGCTTCTATCCCGCTCGCCGCGCAGCAAAGCTCAACCCGGTGGAGTGCCTACGCTACCAGTAAGTCACCACCAAAAAGTTGCGGTGAATTAGGAACCGAATATGCTATCTAGCAGCAAAAACAGACACTATTTCACCGCAACTGATTGAAGGGCCCTAGGCGCGGCGAGCGCCTAGCGCGCGAACTCCCGTAAGAGCGCGTCTTCCACTTCCCGAAGCGAAAGGGCCCCGCCTCCCTCGGCGGGACGGGTGACCACGATGCAGCGCGCTCCCACGGCGCGCACTGCGGCGAGCTTCTCAGCCGTGCCGCCTACGGTTCCCGAGTCCTTAGTCACAAGCCACTGGGCGCCCACCTGCCGAAGCATCGCCTCGTTGAGCTCGCGGGTGAAGGGCCCCTGCATGCCGATGACGTGCGACGGCGAAAACCCCGCGTCGATGCACTTCGTTATAGCACCGGGCAGCGGGAGCACACGCACGAAGAAGCGCTCCGCGAAATCGGCGACGCGCGTGTAGGGAGCAAGCTCCTTGCTCCCCGTCGTGAGAAGCGCGCGACCCGGGTTCTCGGAGAGAAAGCGCGCCGCGCAGGCGATCGACGCGACCGACACGACGCCTTTGGGCAGCGCCTCAGCCGGGCGCGCAAGGCGTAGGCATCGTGCACCCACGGCAAGCGAAGCGGCCCGGATGTTGCCGCTTGCGAGCGTAGCGAAGGGGTGCGTGGCGTCGACGACGATGCGCGCGCCGGAAAGCTCGCGCTCCATGTCGGCCTCGTCGAGCCTGCCCGCATGCACCTCGATGCCCGGAAGCTCGCCCAAAAGCTCACCTCCGTACTCGGTTGCCGCGTAGGCACGGGCGGGGATACCCGCCCCGCTCGCCCATTCGCACAGAAGGCGGCCCTCGGTGGTGCCGGCGAAGATGCGCAGCGCCGGCGCGGATGCGGACGCCGTCACTTCGGGCCGCCTAGGCGCGTGATTTGGTAGAGCAGCGCGTTCATAATGGCGGCCGCCACGGTCGAGCCGCCCTTGCGACCCCTCGCGACGATGGCCGGCACGCGTCGCGCGAGTAGCTCCTCTTTCGCCTCGACCACGTTCACAAACCCGACTGGCACCCCAACGACGAGCGCGGGTGCGATCTTCCCCGCTTCCATGAGCTCTGCGAGGCGCAGAAGTGCTGTGGGGGCGTTGCCGACGGCCACGATGAGCGGACCCTCGATGCCGCAAGCTTTGTCCATGCTCGCAACGGCGCGAGTCGTGCCCGCGGCGCGCGCAGCCGCAGCGACATCAGGGTCGGCCATGTAGCACACGGCCTTGCAGCCGAGCTTCGCAAGCGCGGGCTTGCTTATGCCTGCGAGCGCCATGTTCGTGTCGGTGAGTACCGTGGCACCTGCGCGCAGTGCGTCGAGCGCACAGTGCGCGGCGTCATGGGTGAACACGAGGGAATCGGCGTACGTGAAGTCGGCTGTGGTGTGGATGACGCGCTTCACGACGGGCTCTTCGAGCGGCGGGAACGTGCGGCCGCCGAGCTCTTCGGTGATGATCTCGAAGCTGCGCCGCTCGATGTCGCCGGGCGCCATCTCCTTGGAATCCATCTAGTACTCCACTCCTTCCCTTGCACATATCCCCTGAGCATAGGGGTGTTTCTCGCACCGCATCTCGGTTATGTAGTCGGCCTTCTCCACGATCTTGCGGGAAGGCGCGCGCCCGGTGAGCGCTACTTCGACGCCGCGCGCGGACATATCGAGCGCGCGGTCCACGAGCGCCTCGTCGACAAGCCCCTTCGAAAGCGCGTCGAGCGCCTCGTCGAGCACGAGCAGCCCCTCCTGAGCACCCTCGAGCTCGGCTAGCGCGGAAGCGAGGTTCCCATCGTGCAGCTCGCACGTCGCGGCAAGTTCTTCCGACGTCATTGACCAAGTAAACTTGTCCGACACCTTCCCCGCGAACACGGGCACGCCAAAATGCTCGGCGAGCAGGCGCGCCTCCCCGCTTTCGCCGTCTTTCAGGAACTGCGCGACGACGACGCGGCGGCCTGCGGCGAGCATGCGAAGGGCGAGGCCCATCGCCGCCGTGGTCTTGCCTTTGCCGTCGCCATGATACACGTGGATCATACGCCCTCCTCGATAATGCGGTAGACATACTCCATGTCGAGCGCCCCGCGCACGCCGTCGGCCAGGCGGTCGAACTCGCGCGCACGGTGATCGGCCGCGGACGCCGCGCCCGCAGCACCCACGAGGCTTTCGGGCAGGCCGCGCATGCGCGCAAGCGAGCGCGCGAGGGCGAGCGCCACCCCCGGTTCGTCGAACAGGCCGTGGAGATAAGTTCCGAACACGTTTCCGCAGGCCGCGCCTTCTGGTTTGCCGCCAATCGTGCCCGCAGGGGCGCAGGAGACGGTCGTTTCGCCGTCGTGAATCTCGTACCCGCGAGCCGTCATGCCGTTCCACACCGAGAACGCGCCTTGGGCGCCCGTGATGCGAAGCTCCGACTGGGCGAGGCGCTTTTCCTCCTTGAACACCGTACTTGCAGGGATGAGCCCGAGCCCGCGCGCGGTGCCAGCGCCTTCCCTGCCGTGCGGGTCGGAAAGCTCGTCTCCCAAAAGCTGGTAGCCTCCGCATATGCCGAGCACCGGCGTGCCCGCGCCCGAAAGCGCGCGTACACAGGCTCCGATGCCGCTAGCCGCAAGCCAGCGCGCGTCGTCGAGTGTGGTCTTCGAGCCTGGGAGCACCACCAGGTCGGGTCGGCCCAGATCGGTCGTCGAGGAAACATAGCGCACGCCCACGCCGGGCACGCGCGAAAGCGGGTCGAAGTCGGTGAAGTTCGACAGATGCGGAAGGCGCACGACGGCGACGTCGATGACGCCGCGCGCCTCGCGGGCAGATAGGCGCGGTGCAAGCGAGTCCTCGTCGTCCAGGTCGAGCGTAAGATACGGCACGACCCCCACGACGGGAACCCCGCACATATTCTCGAGCGGGGCCAAACCCGGGCGCAGGATTTCCGCATCGCCGCGGAACTTATTTACCACAAGCCCCCGCAAAAGCGCGCGGTCCTCGGGTGCAAAGAGCGCGACCGTGCCGTAGAGCTGGGCAAACACCCCGCCTGGGTCGATGTCGCCCGCGAGTAGCACGGGGGAGGACACGGCGCGCGCGAGCCCCATGTTGACGATGTCGTTTTCGGCAAGGTTGATTTCGACGGGGCTGCCGGCGCCCTCGATGACGATGACGTCGTTTTCCTCCGCGAGCGAATCGAACGCCCCCAAAATCTGCGGCATGAGCGCCTTCTTTCGCGCGAAGTAGTCCCTCGCAGCGAAGGCTCCCTGCGCCTTGCCGGCCACGATGAGCTGGCTTCGGTGGTCGCTTTCGGGCTTGAGCAGGATGGGGTTCATGCGCACGTCGGGCGCGATGCCGCACGCCTCGGCCTGCATGATCTGGGCGCGCCCCATCTCGAGCCCATCGGCCGTGACACCGCTGTTGAGCGCCATGTTCTGGCTCTTGAAGGGAGCCACGCGCAGGCCGTCCTGCGAAAGCACACGGCACAGCCCCGCCGCAAGCAGGCTCTTCCCCGCGTTCGACATGGTGCCCTGGATCATGATGGGCTTCGCCCTACCCACGGGTATCGACCTCCTTCGCCGAGCCTCGGCCATCCGCGCCCGCCATAGCGCCGCCCCGTTCGTCGGGTTCGCCTTCGCCCGATGCGCCTTCCGCCCGAAGCGCGCGGCTGAACGCCATCGCAAGCTGGGCGTTCTCCTTGCGCGTGCGCACCGCGACGCGGCACCAGAAACGGGACAGTACTGAAAACGAGTCGCACGAGCGGACCAAAACCCCCTGTTTATACAGGCGCTCGGGGATGTCTTTCGCCGGCGTGCGGACTAAAAGGAAGTTCGCATCCGACGGCACGACGGAAAGCCCGAGCGAGGAGAGCTCGTGGGAAAGCCACGCTCGCTCGCCCGCCAATACATCGCGCGTGCGCGAGACGTATTCGACGTCTTCAAGGGCGGCGATGCCCGCGGCCTCAGCGACCGAGGAGACGGGCCACGCCTGCCCCGCCCGGCGAATCCCCTCGATGAGTCGGGCGTTTCCGCTGATCAGATAACCCAACCGCAACCCTGCCATTCCGTAGAGCTTGGTGAACGCGGAGAGCACGGCCACATGGCGCGAACACGCGGCGCGTGCGGCCACACTCCTTTCGCGGGCGTCGGGCGCAAATCCGAGGAAGCACTCGTCCACGACGAGCAGCGCGCCCACCTGCTCGCAGCGGCATGCCGCGGCATCGATCACGCGGGGGTCGACGAGGCGCCCCGTCGGGTTGTTCGGATTGCAGATATACGCCACGTCTCCCGGCCCCTCGATCGCGCGGGCGAAGGAGGCGGGCACGTCGAAGTCGTCCGCTTCGGAGAGCGGGAACTCCTGCACGCATGCGCCGTAGTACGATGCCGCCTCCGCATATTCAGAGAACGTCGGCGCGCACACGACGATGCGTTTCGGGCGCACCGCCGCGGCGAGCCGCCAGATGATGTCGGACGCGCCCGCGCCGCAGACGATAGTATCTTCGGGAATGCCCTGGGCACGCGCTAGGGCGCGAACGAGGGCGAGACTTTCCCTATCGGGGTAGGCGTCGATTCGAGAAAGCGCCTTGCAAGCTGCGGCAACGGCGCGCGGCGAGGGGCCTGCCGGATTCACGTTCACCGAGAAGTCAATGAGGTCGGAGGCGCCCCCTTCGCAAGCGATGCCGAGCGATTGCGTGCTACCCCCATGCGCACGGGCGCGCAGGATTCCCCCGGCAGCCCGGGACGCGGCGTGGTCTTCCCTCATACCATCGCCCCCACGGCGAGCACGACCGCCGCGCGTGCGGCACCGAAGACGACGAGCGCGCATACGGACGCGGCGAGCATGAGCCTAGTCGCCCGGGCGATGTCGCCCCACTCGATTTCGCGGGACGCGTCGCCTATCGTCGGTTTCTCAACGAGCTTGCCGAAATACACCGCGGGTCCTGCCAGGCGCAGCCCGAGCGCGCCCGCACACGCTGACTCGGTCTGCGCCGAGTTGGGGCTCGCATGGCGACGCCTGTCGCGGCGCCAGATGCGCGCCGCCCCGCGAGCATCGAGCCCGACAATCGGGCACACGGCGATCATGAGCAGGGCCGATAAGCGCGAGGGAATCCAGTTCACCGCATCGTCGAGGCGCGCCGAGGCGCAGCCGAAGTCGATGTAGCGCTCGTTTTTGTAGCCCACCATGCTGTCGAGCGTGTTCACCGCCTTGTACGCCATGCCCAAGGGCGCACCCCCGATCATAAGGTAGAAAAGCGGCGCGATGACGCCGTCGCTCGCGTTCTCCGCCACCGTTTCCACGGCGGCGCGCGCAACGCCCTGCTCGTCGAGAACAGACGTGTCGCGTCCCACGATGAGCCCGACGGCTTCGCGAGCCGCGACAAGGCCGCCCTTCGAGAACGCGCGGGCCACGGCCAGGCTCTGGCGGCGCAGCTCGCATGCCGCGAGAATCTGATAGCTCGCCCATGCCTCGGCCACGAAGCGCAAGCCGGGGTGAACCATGCCGCAAAGATGCAGGATTCCCAAGGTCAAAAGCCCACACGCAAGCGGAAGCGCCACGGCAAGCACGAGCCCTGCGGCGCGCGTGCCCGCGGACGTTTGCGGGAATGAGCCCCGCAGGCGGCCTTCGGCCCACGTGATCGCGCGCCCCATGGCGACAACGGGATGGGGAAGCCAGCGCGGGTCGCCGAAGGCAAGGTCGGCCGCGAACCCGGCGGCGACGGCAAGAATCGTCATCACCGGGCATCGCCCCCCGAAGCGGGGCGAACGTCGCGAAGGCAGCGCCCATCCCAGGTGGCGGCCCATGCGCCGCCCGGCTCGGTATGCACGTCGAAGTATTCCATTTTCGGGACAGCAAGCTCGGAAAGCAGCGCTTTCACGGTACCCGCGTGAACGACGAAGACGGCGCGCCCACTCCCCTGGGCGCGCTCCGATTCGCACGCCTCCCGAAACGCCGCGACGACGCGGCGGGTGAAATCGCTCTTGCCCTCGCCATGCGGGCAGCACGTCTCGCACCAGGAGTCTACCCAGGCGCGGTAGCGCGCATCCTCTTTAAGCTCGGCGGCGCTTCGCCCCTCGAAGTCACCGAAATCCATCTCGCGCAGACCGGGGCATGCCATAAGCTCCGCATTCGGGAAAAGGATGCGTGCCGTCTGGTCGGTGCGGGCCATGCCGCTCGTGAAAACACGGAACGCGTCACGATCGCACGCGAGGTCGCGCAAAGCGCGCTCGCCAGCGCACGACAGGGGTTCGTCGGTGCCCGCCCCGCTGTAGCGATGGTCTTCCGTGCCCGCCGTGGCACCATGGCGCACGAAGACGACTTCCAAAGGCGCGCCCGCGCCCTGCGTCCCTCGAGGCGCATCGGCAAGGTTTCCTTTGATGACCTGGGGAATCCCGCACGTCATGCGCACGACGACGTCGGCGCGCGCAGCGAGCGCGCATCCCAGGCGCCCCGCGCGCTCGCGCCATTGGGCGTCTTCCGCACGCATGGGGACGACCCCCGAGCCGACCAAGGGCAGAATCACTGCGTCGAAGCCGATCAGCCGCTCGAGCGCCCGGTCAGCGTCGAGCGCGCGTACGAGTTCCTCAGCACGGTATGCGACGCGGCCGACAAAAGCAGCGGGCACGCCGCCCTCCGCAAGCTGCGCCGCGTCGACGAAATCGTCCGCCGCGAACCCGAGCTTTTCGCGCACGAAGGTCCTCTTCCCCGAATGTGCGCCACCTACCACGAGCATCATAGGAGCATGCCCCCCGCCACTAGCATGGCAAGCATCGCGAGCTCGGCCCATTGCAGAAACCATCCGGCCAAATCCCCCGTCACCCCACCGAAGCGGGACAGGGCAACATGGCGGTACCACGCGAGCACCAAAAGCCCCGCCACCGCCATAAGGGCGCCGACGGCCTGAGCGCACGCGACCATCCCTGCAGCCGAAGCCGCAGCGAAAGCGCAAAGCGGCACGACGATCGCCGCGCGCTTCTTCGCAGGCGAGAGCCCCGCGGCCATGCCGTCAGCCCGCGCGGCAGGCCAGCATTCAACGGCAAGCCCCGAAAGCGCGCGGGAGAACACGAGCGAGCACAGAAGCGCGAGGAACACCCCCGCCGTAAGCGGCAGCGCGGTGAAAAGGGAAAACTGCAGAATAAGGTACACAACAACACCAATGACCCCAAAGGCGCCCGCCCGCGGGTCGTGCATGATCTCGAGCTTTCGCTCGCGCGGGGCCCAACTTGCAAGCGCATCGGAGGTGTCGCAGAGCCCGTCTAGGTGAATGCCTCCCGTCACCGCCACAGGCAACGCCACGAGCACGGCCGCGACGATGGTCGCGGGCACGCCGAGCAGGTTCGCCACGTGCCCCCACGCCGTCATGAGGAAGCCTTCCGCAACGCCCACCAGGGGAAACGCGGCAAGCGCATGGGTTGATCCGAAATCGGTCCAGGCCGATTTCGGGACGGGGATGCGCGAGAACGTTCCGAACGCCGCGCCGATTGCCTCTGCTATCTTCACCTTGTAGGTCCTTCGCCTTTCATCCACACGGGAATCCCGCATACCACTTCGACTGCGCGGTCGGCCAACGCCGCCACGCCCGCGTTCACGCGCGCGAGCGCGCGCCTCCATGCCTCGGTCCCCTCATCGTAGCGCATCCCATCGGCGAACACGTCGACGGTGACCACCACCGTATACTCAGCGGCCTGAGCGAGCCGTTCGATGCCTCCGAGCACCTCGCGCGCCGCAGCGTCGGGGTCAAGTGGGGACAAGCCGCCTTCCGCGAAGAGCTCGTTCGCAACCAGGTTGCCCACGTCCTCCAAAAGAAGCGTGCAGCCGCGCGGAAGCCCGGGCACTGCGGCGCCCACGTCACGCGTGCGCTCGAGGGTGGAAAACCCCTTGCCCTCGCGCAGCGCCCGATGGCGCGCGATGCGGCGGGCGCCCTCTTCCCCGAAGGGCTCCATCGTTGCCAGGTACACGCGGGGGCCGTCGTGCCCAAGGCACAGGGACTCGGCGTAGGCGCTCTTGCCGCTCGCGGCGGCGCCGATGACGAGCGTCACCGTCATTTCCCGGCCTCGAAATGCTCGTAAGCAGCCATGCCAGTCGCCGTGAACGTCTTCCCATCCCGGTACACGCGCAGCGCCGAATCCAGAAGGGGCAGATACGCCATGGCGCCCGCGCCCTCGCCCAAGTGCATGCCTGCGTCGAGGGGTGCCTTTATGCCGAGCTCGCGAAGGAGCTCCTGGCTTGCCGGTTCGCTTGATACGTGGGTGCCCACGAGGTAGCCCAAGGCGTTAGGGCACAGGCGCGCCGCGCACAGGGCCGCCGTGCATGATATGACCCCGTCGAGGAGCGCCGGCGCCTTCGAGGCCGCGGCCCCCAGGTAGAAGCCGCACATCGCCGCGATGTCGAAGCCGCCGACCTTCGAGAGCACGTCGATCGGGTCGGCGGGATCGGGCGAGTTCGCGTCGATAGCGCGCTCGACCACGTCGCGCTTGCGCGCGAGCGAGGCGTCCGAGAGCCCCGCGCCGCGCCCGACGAGGCTCCGCGCGTCCGCCCGGATGAGCACTGCGGCCACCGCCGCCGAGGTGGTCGTGTTGCCGATGCCCATCTCGCCCGCGGCGAAAAGGCGCACGCCGGCGCGGGCAAGTCCGCACGCGACGGCAATTCCGACCTCGATCGCGCGAACGGCCCCATCGCGAGACATAGCGGAGCCGTGCGCGATGTTGCCGCTCCCCCGCCGCACGTTCGCGCGCACCATGCGCGTGTCTTCTATGCCCCGGGCCATACCCACGTCGACGGGCACGACCTCGGCACCCGCGAACGCCGCCATGCGGCAGGCGCTCGTGGCCCCCTCGCACATGTTGCGCGCGACGGCTCGCGTCACGTCTTGCCCGCTTTGCGACACGCCTTCGGCAACGACCCCGTTGTCGGAGAAGAATACCGCGAGTGCACGGGGAAACTCGGCCACCTCGGCGCTCCCCTGAGCTGCGGCGATACACGCGACGGCGTCTTCAAAGTCGCCCAATCCCCCCAAGGGGTGCGCGATAGAGTCCCACGCGGCGTACGCGGCGGCGCGGGCGCACTCGTCTGCGGGCGCGATCCGGGAGAGCGCGGCTTCGAGCACGGCACCCGGCGCCGACGAGAACGCGCGCTCGACTTCCTCACGGATGCAGGCAAGCGCGGTTTCGGTTGCTTCAGCCATGCCGTCTCCTCTCTGCGAACGACGCTGTGGCAGACGCGAACGCGCGCGCAACGTCGGGGTTCGCAGGATAGTACACATGCGGGAAGCCCGCAACCAGGGACGGGGTGGTCGTCATGCACGGCCAGCCCTTGTCGCGCCGGGGCTTCTGCGCCCAGAAGTCGCCGCCCGGGCAGGTGGACTGCCAGTAGTGGAACTCGTGCGCGCGGATGCGTGTGCCGCGCGGCCCGTAGAGCCCGTCGCGTTGGGAAGTGAGCTCCACGTACCCGAAATGGGACAGCCTTCCCCCGTTCTCGCTTGCTCCCTCAAGGGCGCCCGCAACAGGCCAGCGCCGCCCCTCGCTATCGGCGATTTCGCGCTGCAGGTACAGAAACCCACCGCATTCGGCGACCGTCGGCATGCCGGATTCCACCGCGCGCCGCACCGCCTCGCGCATCGGCGCGTTCTCGGAGAGCTGCCGCGCATGGAGCTCCGGGTAGCCGCCTCCCAGATAGAGGGCGCTTGTCCCCCGGGGCAACTCGCTATCACACAGGGGGCTGAAAAAGGCCAGCTCGCAACCCAGGTCCTCGAGCGCGCGCAGGTTCTCCTCGTAGTAGAACGAGAACGCCTCGTCACGCGCGACGGCGACGATGGGCCGCGCTCCCGCGATCGGCTCCAACCGGTAAGGTTCCTCGCGGATATCGGGTGCCGTCGCCGCTATTTCGAGCAAGCGATCGACGTCGACGCTCTTTTCCACCAGCTCGGCCATCTTGCCGATGCGCGCGGAGAGCTGCTTGACCTCGTCGGCGGTCACAAGCCCCAGATGCCGGCTTTCGAGCGAGAACGCCTCGTCGGCGGGGATATTACCCAAAACCGCGACGCCCGTGTGCTTCTCGATCGCAGGCGCCGCGTAGGCGCAGGCAGCGGCGCCCGTCTTGTTCAGCACGACGCCGCGCACGTTCGCACAAGGCAGGAACTCGGCGATGCCGCGGATTACGGCGGCGAGCGATAAAGACGCCCCGCGCCCGTTCACCACTAAAACGACCGGCGTTTCCGTGTCGCGCGCAACCTGGTAGCTGCTCGCGTCGGCCACGCCGGGCGCCATGCCGTCGTAGAAGCCCATGACCCCCTCGAGCACCGCGACATCCGCGCCCGCGGCGCCGCGTGCGAGCAGGGCGCGCAGCGTCGGAGCGTCGGTGAAGAAGCCGTCTAAGTTGCCCGAGCGCGTACCCACGACGCGGCGATGAAAGAGCGGGTCAATGTAGTCGGGGCCGCATTTGAAGGCCGCGCATGCAAGGCCGCGGCGCGCGAGCGCGCGCAGGAGCGCGCACGTTACGACCGTCTTGCCGCTCCCGCTCGAGGGCGCAGCGACCATGAAGCGCGGAATGGACGTGCTCACCGGGCGCCGCCTTCCCCACCTGCACCACGCGCGCTGACGAGGAACACGGGGTTTTGCGCCTTCATAAGATGGTGCGAGCCTACAGCCTCGGCGCGGGCGGCCGACACCTGGCACGCCTCGAACCCCTTAAAGCGCGAACCCGAGAGGAGCGCGCACGCCTCGGTGAGCGTCTCAACGGTGACGCATGGCACGCACAGGCGAACCTGCGAGTTCTTCTCGAGCGCCGCCTCCACGATGGAGGGAAGCTCGCACGCACTCCCGCCGACGAACACGGCGTCGGGGACGGGCAGTTTCGCGAGCGCATCGGGGGCGACACCGGGGACCGCATGCACGTTGCCGCACCCGAATGCATCCGCGTTCTCTCGGATGAGCCGCACGCCGGCCGCGTTGCGCTCCACCGCCCATACCGAGCCCGCTCGCGCGACGAGCGCCGCCTCGATCGACACGCTCCCCGTGCCGGCGCCGACGTCCCACACGGTGTCGGTCGCGGTAAGGCGCAGCTTCGCGAGCGCGACGGCGCGCACCTCCTGCTTGGTCATGGGAACTTCGCCGCGGATGAAGAGCTCGTCGGGAATGCCCGAGGAAGCGTACGGCCAGCGGGAGCTCGCGGCGCGGGATGCGCCCGCAGGGTCCGCCGCGGAAGAAGCCGCCGCGGATGCAGACGCGCCGGCCGGCGCCTCGGAGGCTGCGCTAGAGCCCGCAGGCGACCCGGCGCCACCTGCGAAATCGATAAGCATCACGTTCAAGTCGTCGAACGTCTGACCTGCGATTTCACTTGCGGTCGCGCAGGTGATACGCTCGTCGGGGTACGACAGGCGCTCGGCCACCGTCACGCGCGCGTCCCCGAAGCCCGCCTGCACAAGCTCGCCCGAAAGCCGCGAGGGGTCTTCCCCGCCCGACGTGACGAGGAAGAGCTCACCTGCGCGCTCGGCCTCGGCCACGATGTCGCACGCCACGCCGTGAGCGCTCGCGAAGCGCCAATCCTGCCATGGACGCGCGAGGCACGCGGCGAGATACGACGCTGAGCTTATGCCGGGAATGATGCGCACGTCCACCTGCGCGTCGCCGGAGATTGCCTCCGCCAGGCGGCGCGCGCCGCTGAACAGCCCCACATCGCCCGTCATCACGACCACGGCGCGCTGCCACGACGCCGCATCGGTGAGCGCGGCGACGATGTCCGCCGTCTTCACGAGCTCGCATCTCACCACGTCGGGCGGCACGTCGATGCCAACAAGCGCGCGATGAGCGCCGATGACCACGTCGGCGATGTCGATCGCGTCGAGCGCCGCGCGCGAGAGCAAGTCGGCGTTTCCGGGCCCCGCCCCGATAATCGTTACCTTTCGCATGGAATCTCCCGATACCCGCGCGGCGTGACCATACGGCCGCCTACGCGCTTCGTGCCCGCGTTGCCGACGAACACGGTGGTGAACATGTCTGCATCGAGCTCCCCCAGCTCGGAGAGCCTGCACATGCCCGACTGCTGCCCCTCGCGCCCGATGTTGCGTACCCAACCGCAGAGCGTGTCGGGGGCCTTCCATTCGAGCATAATCTTCGCCGCGCGCGAGAGCCTGTCGGCGCGCTTTCTGCTGCGCGGGTTGTACAAACAGATGCAGAAGTCGGCGATCGCCACGGCGGCGAGCCTGCGCTCGATGACCTCCCACGGCGTGAGCAAGTCGGAGAGCGACACGACCGCGAAGTCGTGGGCAAGCGGGGCGCCGAGCACCGCCGACCCGCTTTGAGCCGCGGTGGCCCCGGCGATAACTTCCACGTCTACATCGGGGTAGTCCTCCGCAAGCTCCAGCACGGGGCTCGCCATGCCGTACACGCCCGCGTCACCGCTGCACACGAGCGCCACGGCTTCTCCGCTCTGCGCACGCGAAAGCGCCAGGCGGCACCGTTCGACCTCGTGCATCATCGGCGTCGCGAGATGCGCCACGTCGGGCACGGCGGCGAGCGCGAGCTCCACGTATTTCGTGTACCCCACAACGGTGTCGGCCGCCTCGAGCGCGCGCCGAGCCGCAATCGTCATGCCGTCGGGGCCGCCCGGGCCGATCCCCACCACGAAGAGCTTTCCCATCACCGCTCCTTAAACGAAAGTTCGATAGTTACCTTGGAAAACGCGACGGTCACGCCGCCGTGAGCGAGCTTTGGGAAGATAAGTTTGCCCCCGTCCGCGAGCGCCGCGCGCTCGCACACGTTGTCGACCCCCACCGTCGCGCGCACGAAATCAGATGGCGAAACGCTGCCTTCGACCTGCGACAACTCCTCTGCGGAATACGTCGCAAGCGGGATATTGCGCGCGCGGCAGAAGGCGAGCAGACCCTCCTCGTGCGCCTTCACGTCGATCGTCGCCGCCTCGCGCACGGCCGAAGGCGAGATGCCCGCCTGCCCGCACGCGAGAAGAAACGCCTCCCCAATCGCTTCGGCGCACGCACCGCGACGGCACCCTATGCCCGCAACGATGCAGGGCACGACAAGGCAAAGCGGCTCGGGCGCAGGCGCCTGCGCCCGCACGCCCGCCGGCTTCCCCGTCTCACCGGCGGGCACGACCTCGCCCGTTGTCTCCGCCGCGCGAACGGACGCACCTGCATTCGCGCCAGCGAACGGCGACACGACGATATCGGCCCGAGCGCGGTTTGACGCAATGTCAACCCCCTTAGGCGGCTGTCCCGAAATCGGCATGTCGGAATAGAGCGCCACGCGCCCGCCCGAAAGCAGCCGCGCCGACACTCGCTTGATGGCTTCGGGATTCGAAACGGCGAGACCCGCACGGCGCGCCCACGTATCCACCGCCCACACGCCGCGGACGTCGGTCGCCGTGGTGATGACGGGGATGGCCCCTGCCGCGCGTGCCACAGTTTGCGCAAGCTCGTTCGCGCCGCCCAAATGCCCCGACAAAAGCGGGACGGCAAAGCGCCCCGCCTCGTCGATCGCCACAACCGCGGAATCGGTTGCCTTCGAGGCGACATGCGGCGCGATCGCCCGCACGGCGATGCCCGCCGCGCCCACGAACAGAAGCGCGTCCGACGCTTCCCACGCGAGCGCCGTCCATGCGCGCAAGTCGGCCTTCCCCTCGCCGAACCCGCGTGAAACGGAAACGTCCCAGCCAGGATCATCTTCACCTGTCTGCGCGCAATCGGAAAGCGCGCGTGCGGTGCGCTCCGCCAACGCATACCCCCTCTCAGTGAACGCTATGCAGGAAACCCTCATCTAGCGCACCACCATCGTCGAGAAGTAGCTGCCCCGATCGGGCACATCGTCGAGCGAGCGGTACACGCGCTCGCCCGGAAGCCCACAGTCCTCTACGAGCTCGGCACCGTCGAAGGCGCCCTCCTCGCGAAGGATGCGCTTCGTGTCCGCAAGCGAACGGCGCGCCTTCATGATCACCTTCGTCCCCGGCCAGCCGATTGCGCGGCGCACGTCGTCGTAGCCGCCGGGCACGATATGCAGAGGCGACGACATCTCGGGCGTGAGGTCGCGCTCGAGCGCCGCGGCGACCGCGCAGAAGCTCGGCACGCCGGGAATGGCACGCGCCTCGAACCCGCGGGCGCGCACGTCGGGCGCTATGCGCTGGAAGGTGGCGTAGATGCTCGGGTCCCCCAGGTTCAGCAGCGCGACGTCGCGGGCCGCATCCAGGTGCGCGACAAGCTCGCGAACAAGCGAGGCATGCTCGGCCGCGCGGCGCTCGGCGTCGCGCGTCATCGAGAACCGCACGGGGATCACCGTCTTGCCTGTAAGGTCGACGGCGCCGCGCACGATATCGAGCGCGACCATGGCCCCGTCCGCCGTCTGCGGCGCGGCGATGACCGGACACGATTCGATTGTGCGGACGGCCTTGATCGTGAGCAGCTCGGGGTCGCCAGGCCCCGTTCCCACCCCGTACAGCACGCCTTTACTCATACGTCACCCCCAATTCCCCGATAACTGCATCGGCGCCCGACGTACGGAAAAGCTCGCGGCGCCCGGCGTCGAACACGACCGCGGCGATATCGCATGCGCCCGCCGCGCGGCGGCGCAACCTGTCCTCGGTTGCCGCAGCGAGCGAGGCGCGCGCAGCGTCCCCCACGCCGGCGGCCTCGATTACCTCGAGCGCCGCCGTGGTCGTGACCGAAGACATGATCTCGCGCACGGTCTTCGCGCCCGCGCCGGCCAAGGCCGCGTGGGCGGCCAGAATCTCCGCGCGGCAGTCGGCGGTACGCGAATGGGTGTCCATGATGCCGCCAGCGACCTTCACCAGCTTGCCGATGTGTCCCACAAGAAGGACATTGGTAAATCCCTCGCGAACGCAGCAATCAATCGCATCGCCCACAAAGTTGGAGATGAAGACCACCGGCGCTCCGTTTAGGTGAAAATGCCCCGAGATGAACTGCTCGCCGTAGTTGCCGGGCGTGAGCACGACTCCGCGCCGCCCCATAGCCGCATGCTGCCGGATCTCGAGCTCGATGCTGTCGCGCAAGGCAGCGAGGCTGCGCGGCTCGACGATGCCCGTCGTGCCCAGGATGGAGATGCCGCCCTCTATCCCCAGGTGCGGGTTGAAGGTCTTTTCGGCAAGGGCAACACCCTCGGGTACCGAAATCGTCACAGCAATATTTCCAGAAAAGCCGTGCGCGGCGCACACCTCGCGCACCGCCGAAGTGATCATCGCGCGCGGCGTCGCGTTGATGGCGGCCGCCCCCACTGGCTGCTCGAGCCCGGGCAACGTCACGCGCCCCACGCCCACGCCGCCATCGACGGAAACTTCCGATTCGCGCGTGGGCACGCCCTTGCTGCCCGCAGCGCCCGTGCCCGACCCCGCATGTTCCACGCGCGCGTACACGAGCACGCCGTCGGTCACATCGGCGTCGTCGCCTGCGTCCTTTTGCACGGCGCACTGGGCGCACCCCTCGCCGATGCATGCATCGACCACGTCCGTCTCGACGGGCAGCCCGCCGGGGGTGACGATCGACACGTGGCCGACGGGCTTTCGTGACAAGAGCATCTCGCAGGCCGCCTTCGCCGCGAGCGTGGCGCAGCTCCCCGTGGTATAGCCGCAGCGCAGGCGGGTCGTCCCGGTATATATGTAGTGCTCGAAGGCCACGCTAGCTGCTCGCCTTCCGATACCCCGTGGCAAACGAAGGGTCGTAAAGCTTGCTGCGCTCGTACGACTCCGCTTGCGCGCCGTCGTGCGCAAGCCCACCGCGAGCTCCGAGCACGCGGCCCACCACCACGAGCGCCGTGCGGTCGATGCCCTCTCGCGCACCCGCATCGGCGAGCGTGCCCACTGTGCAGCGCACCACGCGCTCCTCAGGCCAGGTCGCCTTGTACACGAGCGCCGCCGGCTCGTCGGAGCTGCGGCCCGCGGCCAAAAGCTCGGCGGAAAGCTCGGCGAGCATACCCGAGCTCAAGAAGATGACCATAGTCGAGCCGCTTTCCGCCATGGTGCGCATGCCCTCGCCCGCGGGCATGGGGGTGCGCCCGGAAAGCCGCGTGATCACGACCGACTGGCTGATTCCCGGCAGCGTGTATTCCTGGCGAAGCGCCGCCGCGGCACCGCAAAAGCTCGACACGCCGGGCACCACCTCGTAGTCCACGCCGCGCGCGTCGAGTGCGTCCATCTGCTCCTGGATGGCGCCGTACAGGCACGGGTCGCCCGTGTGCAGGCGCACCACTTCCTCGCCCCGTGCATCCGCCGCGCACATCACGTCGAGCACTTCCTCCAAGGTCATGTGCGCGCTGTCGTAGACGACGCAGGATTCCTTGCACTCGGCGAGCAGCTCGGGGTTCACAAGGCTCCCCGCCCAAACGACCACGTCGGCCGCGCGCAGAAGGCGCGCCCCGCGCAGCGTGATAAGGTCGGCGGCGCCCGAGCCTGCGCCAACGATATGAATCATCCGAGCCTTCCCTTCCCGTTTCTCATCGCAACCGTTTACGCCGCCATTCGCGCAGCGGACAAAACACGGCGCCTGCGGCGGCAATCGGCGCAAATACGCAGGCAGGAGGCGCAATGCCGCCCGCCCTGGCTTTGACACGTTCACAAGTGCCCACTATCATAGTAAAAGTTTCGGCAACGAGCATATGACAATCGGATAAAAGGAAATGACCGGCGCGGCGCCCGCACAGCCCGCGCTGGCTTGCGGAGGGAACCAGGTGGGAATCCTGGGCAAGGGACATTACTGTATAGGACGCGCGGGCGAACCGCCTCGCGCCCCAAGCCAGACTGCTTCGCCTTTTCCTCACGGCATCGCCGTGGCGTTAGCTCCTTGTGAACCCCGAGGGGTGCGCTTTTCTTTCGCTTGTGCCGACAAGCAACTGTCGCCGGGGGACCGGCAAACCGAGGAAAGGAAAAACCATGTCCGACCAGATGTCACGCCGCGGCTTCATGGGCGCCGCAGCAACCGGAGCCGTCGCGCTCGCCGGAGTCGCGCTCGCGGGCTGCTCCAACACCTCCACGAGTTCCGAGAAATCGAGTGAAAAGGAGAAGGCCGTGAAGCCGGTCATCCTCGTCACGAGCTTCGGCACGAGCTACAACGACTCGCGCCACATCACCATCGGCGCCATCGAAGACGCTATCCGCGAGAAGTACTGGCAGGACTACGACATCCGCCGCGCCTTCACCGCGCAGATCATCATCGACAAGCTGAAGAAGCGCGACGGTATCACGATCGACAACATGACCGAGGCGCTCGACCGCTGCGTGGAAGACGGCGTGAAGGAAATCGTCGTGCAGCCGACGCATCTCATGGGCGGCCTGGAATACACCGACGTGAAAGACGAGCTCGACAAGTACGCCGACAAGTTCGATAAGATCTCGCTCGGCGACCCGCTGCTCACCTCCGACGACGACTACAAGAAGGTGGCCGCAGCCATTAAGGAGAACATGGCGTCCTTCGACGACGGCAAGACGGCGCTGTGCCTCATGGGCCACGGCACCGAAGCCGATTCCAACGCCGACTATGCCAAGATGCAGGAAGTGTTTAAGAACGAGGGCTTGACGCAGTTCTTCGTCGGCACCGTCGAGGCTGAACCGACCTGCGAGGATGTTATCGCCGCCGCGAGCGCCGCAGGCTACAAGAAGGCCGTGCTCGCGCCGTTCATGGTGGTCGCGGGCGACCACGCGAACAACGACATGGCAGACGAGACCGACCCCGACAGCTGGGCTGCGAAGTTCGTGGCCGCCGGCTTCGAAGTGACGTGCCTGCTCCAGGGTCTGGGACAGAACGTCGCGGTCGACGACATCTACGTCTCGCACGTGGACGACGCCATCGCCAAGCTGTAAACTCGCCGCGCACGGGGGCGCCGGTCGCGTCCCCGTGCAACGGGCATGCGCCTTCCCCGACCGACGGCGCATGCCCGTTGCATTCGCATCCCGCCCGCCCACCGCACGGCGCGGGCGGTCGAAGCGATTGAAAGGAACCCCTCCATGTTGCAGACAACCCTCGCCTTCGCCCTGTCGGCGGCGCTTTTCGCGTTCTCGCTCGCCGGCTGCGGCGGAAATTCAATCGACAACGCAAAGGCAAGCGATGCCGATTCCCAGGAAAAGACCGAACAGGCGGCCGATGCGCCCGAGGGCGCAAGCGCTGCCCCCATCACCGCCGACAAGGTGGCCGACGGCACCTATCCGATCACCGTAGATTCCAGCTCGAACATGTTCAGGATTGTGGACGCCCAGCTCATCGTGGAAAACGGCTCCATGCACTGCGTGATGACACTTTCCGGCACGGGCTACGGCAAGCTCTTCATGGGCACGGGCGACGAGGCTGCCGCCGCGAGCGAGGCCGACTTCATCCCCTATGTGGAAAACGCGGAAGGCAAGTACACCTACGACGTACCCGTTGAAGCGCTCGACGAGGACACCGCCTGCGCCGCGTGGAGTATTAGAAAAGAGCAGTGGTACGACCGCACGCTCGTGTTCAAATCCGCCGGCGTCGATCTGCGCGCCGACGCACTGAAGTAACGCCATGCGGTCGATTCTTCCCAAGGGGGAAAGCAGGAAGCGTCGCAGCATCGCGGTGCGCGCGATCGCCTGCGTTCTCGTCGCCCTGTTCGCGCTTCCCTTCGCGGGGTGCAGTGCGAGCCCGAACGCGACCGGTGGCACGGCGGGCTCTCAGGAATACACTGTGAGCGTCTCGCTTTCCGGCGGGTCAGGGCGCGCAAGCATCGCCTCACCCACCACAATTGTGAAGGATGGCGACACCTACACCGCGACCATCACCTGGTTGAGTTCGAACTACGACAAAATGACCGTCGACGGCGTGGACTACGCGCCTGTAAACGACGGCGGCAACTCCACATTCGAGATACCCGTCACGCTCGACGAGGACATCGCCGTGTCGGCCGAGACCGTCGCCATGTCGACGCCGCACACCATCGACTACACGCTCTACTTCGACTCATCCACCATGAAGGAGAAATCGGGCGACGATGCAAGCGGCGGTTCCCCTGCGGTAACGGCTTCAAGCGCCGCGGCCGACTTCCACAACGCCGATTTGGGCTGCGGCTGGGAGCCGACGGGGGCGCTTCAGCTTGAATACGCCAAGCACTTCACTGTCGACGAGTACGAAGGCGGCCTGCGGCTTATCTGCGTTTCGAACGGGGAGCGCTTCCTCGTGGTGCCGCAAGATGCGAAGGTACCTGATGGGTTGAGCTCCGACATCGCGGTCATAAGGCGCCCCGCCGACAAGGTGTACCTCGTGTCGTCGGCAACGATGTGCCTGGTCGACGCGCTCGATGCGAACGACAATATCTTAATGTCGGGCACGAAGGCCGACGATTGCTCGGTCGCGCGCTTCAAAAGCGCGCTCGAAAGTGGGGCGATCGCCTACGGCGGCAAGTACAGCGCGCCCGACTACGAGCGAATATCGGCCTCGGGCTGCACGCTCGCCATCGAGAACACCATGATCAACCACACGCCCGATGTGAAGGAAAAGCTGCAGAAGCTCGGGCTCGTCGTGCTCACCGAACAGTCGTCGAGCGAGCCCGAAGCACTCGGGCGCGTCGAGTGGATTAAGCTTTTCGGCGTCCTGTTCGACAAGGAAGACGAGGCCGCGCACCTGTTCAACGAGCAGAAGGCCCGCGTCGAGCAAACGTCGGGGCTCGCGTCGTCAGGTAAAACCGTGGCGTATTTCTACATTAACTCGAACGGGGCCGCCGTCACGAGGCGGGCGGGCGACTACGTGGCGCAGATGATCGAGCTTGCAGGCGGCAGCTACGCGCTCGATGACGCGCAGACGGCGTCGACGTCAGGTTCGTCAGTAACGCTCGAAATGGAGCGCTTCTACGCGACGGCGAAGGATGCCGACATCATCGTCTACAACGGCACCATCGACGAATCGGTTGCCACCTTGAACGACTTCGTAGGCAAAAACGCGCTATTGTCGCAGTTCAAAGCCGTGAAGAACGGCAACGTCTGGGTCACAAGCGCCGACATGTACCAGCAGATGACTTCTACCGCCGACATTATCGACGAGCTGCACGGGGCGTTCACCGGCGATGACGCGAGCGACTTCCATTATCTGAGGAAGCTCGGCTAGCACCATGAAAAGCCGACTTTCCATGACATACGACGAATCGGGGCGCGCCGCGCGGTGTCGCGTCGTGACGGCGCTGCTCGCTGTTGCCCTCATCGTGCTCGTCGGGGCCAACCTGTGCATCGGGAGCGTGCTCGTGCCAGCAGACCACATCCCCGGCATCCTTTCGGGCGGCGCGGCCAATTCCATGGAAAGCCAGGTCATCTGGGAGATTCGCCTGCCGCGCGTGCTTTCAGCCGTGCTTCTCGGCGGGGCACTTTCGCTTTCCGGGTTCCTACTGCAGACGTTTTTCAACAACCCCATCGCCGACCCGTTCATCTTGGGCGTCTCCTCGGGCGCAAAGTTCGTCGTCGCGCTTACGATGATCGCACTTCTGGACGCGAACCAGGCCATGTCCTCGCCGGCCATGGTGGCCGCAGCGTTTCTGGGCTCGCTTATCACCATCGGCTTCGTGCTCCTCATCGCACGGCGCATAAGTTCCATGGCCATGCTCATCGTGGCGGGCGTCATGGTGGGATACATCTGCTCGGCGGCGACGAACTTCCTCATCGCCTTCGCCGACGACCAGTCCATCGTGAACCTGCACAACTGGTCTTTGGGTAGCTTCTCGGGTTCGAGCTGGAACGACATCGCGGTCATCGCGGTCGTGGTGATCACCGTGAGCGCATGCGTATTCGCGATATCGAAGCCCCTTTCCGCCTTCCAGCTGGGAGAAGCCTACGCGAAAAGCGTCGGCGTGAACGTCGCACGCTTCCGCGTGGTGCTCGTCCTTCTAGCGAGCATGCTCTCTGCCTGCGTGACCGCGTTCGCTGGTCCGGTGTCGTTCGTAGGCATCGCGGTTCCGCATCTCGTGAAGTCGGCGTTGAAGTCGTCGAAGCCCATCCGCGTGATTCCTGCGTGCTTCTTGGGAGGCGCCATCTTCTGCGCGGGCTGCGATTTGATCGCGCGCACGCTGTTCTCCCCCGTCGAGCTTTCCATCAGCGCCGTCACCGCCATCTTCGGCGCGCCGGTGGTTATTGCACTCATGTTGAAGAAGCGGGTGAGGTAGATGGGGGAATTCGTGCCGCGGACCAAAACGCTCGGAGGGAACATTCCATGCTTGGCCAGTCCTGAGCTCGCACGAAAGCGCCAGAAGGCACTTTCGGCTCGTGCGGAACTGCGCGCGGAACGCCTCCTCCGAGCGGAGCCGAACCTCGAAACCCCGGTCGAAACGCAGGCTGACGGAGCGCCGCTTTTCCGCATAAGCGACCTGTCGGCGGGCTACGACAAGAAGGTCGTAGTCGAAGGCGTCGACCTGAAGGTTCGCGCGGGCGACGTCGTGGCGCTCATCGGGCCGAACGGCTCGGGCAAGTCGACCATCTTGAAAACCATCACACGCCATCTGACACCGCTTGCCGGCGCGGTCGAGCTCGACGGGCGAGAGATTTCCCGATGGAAGACGGCGGAGTTCGCAAGGAACCTTGCCGTTATGCTGACAGATCGCCCCCGGACCGAGCTCCTCACCTGCCGCGATATCGTGGAGGCGGGAAGGCATCCCTACACCGGGCGAATGGGCACACTCTCGCCCGACGACCATAGTCGGGTCGATGAAGCCATGAAAACCGCACGTGTGGAAGAGCTCGCCGAGCGCGACTTCATGCAGATAAGCGACGGGCAACGCCAGCGCGTCATGCTCGCACGCGCCATCGCGCAGGATCCGCGCGTGCTCGTGCTCGACGAGCCCACGTCGTATCTCGATATCCGCTACCAGATCGACCTGCTGCGGATACTTCGCCACCTTGCGAAATCGCGGAATGTGGCTGTCATCATGTCCATCCACGAACTCGAGCTCGCGCAGAAAAGCGCCGACAAGGTGATTTGCGTGAAGGACGGCCGGGTCTTCCGCGCCGGCGCACCCGAGGACATATTCACGCGCGAGACGATTGGCAAGCTCTACGGCCTTCAACATGGCACCTTCAACGAGCGCTTCGGCAGCGTGGAAATTGGGCGCCCGCACGGCGATGCGCACACGTTCGTCATCGCCGGCGCAGGTACGGGGTCGGCTGTGTTTCGCCAGCTCATCCGGCAGGGCAAGGCATTCTACGCGGGCGTTCTGCACGAAGGGGACATCGACTGCGAGCTCGCGCGCGACCTGGCGACGGAATGCGTGGCCGAGCGCGCCTTCGAGCCGATCGGGGATAAAACCATAGCCCGCGCCAA
This sequence comes from uncultured Collinsella sp., assembly GCA_958429225.1. GTDB lineage: Bacteria > Actinomycetota > Coriobacteriia > Coriobacteriales > Coriobacteriaceae > Collinsella. The sequence continues at coordinate 40,293 of CAUAJB010000001.1, read as the reverse complement.
AGAGCTCCTCGTCCACTGCGCGCGCCTTATCGTGTGCCCCGCCGCCTTCGGCACCATAAACGCCCGCAACGCAGAGCTCGTCGAGTTCGCACGCTCGCATGGTATCGAGGTCATGCAAGCGTGCGAAGACGCATCGGAGGATTCCCATTTGGAGTGGGAAGGATAAACTGGACTTTCTTTTAAGGATCCTCAGGCTATAGCTCCTACGCCGGCGAGGTCTCCAAGGCACCGGAGAACCTCGTGAACAGGAATTTCCACGCCGACGAGCCCAACTAGACCTAATCCAAGCGAGATTCCAAACTTGAAAGACCGCTCAACGTCAGATTATTAGCAACCTCCGAGACACGCTCGATAGGAACCGAACCGTCAGACAGCGCCCACGTGCGATAGATGCCGATGATACCGGACAGCAAAAACGCAAGATAGTAATCGAACATCTCGTCCTTGAGACCTTGGGGCAGCAAATCGCGCTCGGCAATCTCGTGCTCGAGCGGCGCACGAAGACGAGCCATGAAATCATCAAGCGGAATGTTCTCGATCAGCTGACGATTGAGCACCAAGTTGTTGCACAGTGCCTCGTTAACGGTTTTAAAGAAGGTCGCCGCCGCGCCCAGGGCGCGCTCGTTGGTGTCGCCGTCCATGGAAGCAAGCGTTTTCTCGACCGAGTCGACAATCATCTCCACCACATCGACGGCAATGGCATCGAGCAGGCCGTCAACCGTGCCAAAGTGCACGTAGAAGGTTTTGCGGTCGACATTGGCCTCGCGTGCGATGGCACTCACCGTAATGTCTGTCAGCGGCTTTTCCATGAGCAGGCGCTCGAAAGCCGAAAGGATGGCATTACGGCTGCGAACAATGCGGCGGTCAAGACGCGGTTTGCTGGTTGCCATGGGCGTGTCCCTTCGATATGCGAGCATTCATCAACAGATGAGAGATAATCTACGTAAGAGGATTATCCCCCATACAGCACAAATATGCCCCGCATCATGAAGAACGCACGACTGCCCTACTGCGACTTGGGATGCTTCTTCTTATTGAGTGCCGACGGAGATACGCGAATACCATCGCCTGTCTGACGCACATAGGCTTTATGAGCCGGCTGAGCGGTCCCAGAAGCCTTCTGAGCGCGCTTCTTGGGATCAACGGTAACAGCATTCGTGGGGTGCGGCTTAGTGGGCGCAGAGGGCGTCTGAGGCGTGCGACCGAGCTTGCGCATCACACGATCCCAGCGCGCATGGATGCTCTCATTGTGGGCGCTCTTAAGTCCCAGCAGGGGCGCAGCCAAAATGGTCGGCGCGATAAACGTAATGAGGCGCCACAGCAGATAGCCGGCGGTCGAAGCCGACCCAAAGAAATGACCCAAGAACAATGCAAAGCCGCCCTCAGCGCCACCAGTTCCACCGGGCAAGGGAACCGCAGAGCTCAGCAGCTGGACAAAGGCGCTCGCGGCCATGACCGAGAAAAAGTCGACCTCGTGGTGGCCAAAGGCAAGCATCAGGAAATACGGCACCAGATAGAAAAACGCGAGCTGCAGCATAGTGATAAACACGGTGAGCAGCATGGAAGAAAAATGTCCGGCAGAAAGCTTAAACTTCTCGGAGAAGGAGTAGATCTCGCCATCGACAAACGTGCGCCAACCCTCGATCTTAGTGGCCGAGACACCAATGCGCTCGAGCCAATTGATGATGCAATGGGCGACGCGCGTGACGGTCTTAGGCATGAGCGCGACGGCGAAGATGCCAAGCAAGATGCAGCAGTGTCCACCAAAGCTAAAGACGCACAGCAGCGTCATGTCGCCATAGCGCTCGGCAAAAAACGGCATGCGAGCAAGCAGTAAGATAGCGCCCCAGGCAACGAGGCCAAACTGATACACGATAAAGCGCGTGAACTGCGTGGCTCCGGCCTCGCCGACATTTTGGCCCGCTTTGGTCAGGCGGTAGATCTGAGCAGGAGTCGAGCCCATCATCATAGGTGTGAGGTTGCCAAAGAAGATGCCACTCGCCTCGACCGAGATCAGGTCGCGAATGCCGACGGGTGAATTGGGGTCGAGCCAGACAGCGATCGCATAGGCCACAATGCCAAAGAACAGATACATGAACATGCAAAGACACGCGACAACGAGCCATGACGCCTGGACGCTCGACATAGCGGCCCAGAACTGCCCCATCTGCCCGGTTACCACCAGATAGACGATATAACCCACCAGCACGACGCCGATAAAGATGGCGCCGCGGCGTGCGCTCTTATTGTCATCTCCGCCCGAGGCCTCAACCTCGACCTGGGGCTTAGACGTATGCTGAGAGGACTCCGTCATGAGACTCCTTCTAACAGTCAAAATATCTTGGATATTGTACCCGCAAGGACCATAGACAGAACGCAAAGCTCTGGTTCAAACGGGAATTGCAGACGGTTGTTTGAAAATAAAAAACCCGGACTTCCGTTGGAAGGCCGGGTATCAGATACGTGGTAGCCCGTACCAGATTCGAACTGGTGATCTCCGCCTTGAGAGGGCGGCGTCCTAAACCGCTAGACGAACGGGCCATAAGCCTCAGCAGAAAAGAAGTGGTAGCCCGTACCAGATTCGAACTGGTGATCTCCGCCTTGAGAGGGCGGCGTCCTAAACCGCTAGACGAACGGGCCACATGACATCTGCACTGCCGTGCTGCGAGGAAATATATTAAGGGACAAAAAACGTCAGCGCAAGAAGAAATTCCAAATTGCCGAAAAATTGTCGGCAGGTTATGGAACACGCAGGTAAACTAGGTAGCTAATTCAAGTTGAGATGGACCAAAAGAGCTTCGCGCTCGTTGGGAATGTTGTCTTCAATCACGGCGTCGAGGGCGGCGTTGAGAAGCTGACCCAGTTCAGGCCCGGGCTTGACTCCGGCACGGATCAGGTCGCCGCCGTTGATGGCGAGCATCCTGAGCGTATAGGGTTCCCCCGCATTCAGCAGCTCGTGCGCCATCGCGCGCATCTCCTCAATCGTCTCGACGTAATAGAAGCACGACGGGGCCTTGCCAAGTGTGTCGGCACGCTTGAGGTCCATGAGCTCGTCCATCAGACGCGGCGTATCGACGCCCTCGCCCGAAAGCGCGCGCATCATATTGAGCAGGCAGGAGCGCTCGGGGCGCAGAGGCTTGTCGTGATATTTGATGAGCAGGCACACGTCGCGCACCAAATCGTGCGAGAGCGCCAGGCGATCCATAATGACGCGCGCCTTCTTGGCGCCGAGCTCGGGATGACCATAGAAGTGTCCGCTGCCGGCGTGATCAACCGTAAAGCACTCGGGCTTGGACACATCGTGCAAAAACGCCGCCCACATCAGGCTCGACGAGGGCGCGACGCCGTCGCACAGCGCCAGCTCCCCCGCCACCGTCAGCACACGGGCGATATGCTCGTAGACGTTAAACGCATGATAGACACTGCGTTGATCAAACCCGCGACCCGCTGCCAACTCGGGCACGGCGGCGCAGATGAGCTCGGGATAGCGGAGCATCGCGTCTCCCCCATGACCGGTCGAAAGAATGCCCTCGAGCTCAATACCCACACGCTCACGCGCCACGGCATCGAGCAGCGGCGCGCACTCGGCAAGCGCGCGCTTAGTCTCGGGCTCAATCATAAAGTCCAGGCGGCAGGCAAAGCGTACCGCACGCAGCATGCGCAGGGCGTCCTCGTTAAAGCGACGCTTGGGATCGCCGACAGCGCGAATCAGCTTGCGCTCCAAGTCGCCCTGGCCGTCGTAGCGGTCGACTAGCCCGCGCTCGGGATGCCAGGCCATGGCGTTGACGGTAAAGTCGCGACGCGTCAGATCGTCCTCGAGTGAGGCGGCACGCTCCACACTCTGGGGATGGCGACCATCAGTGTAAAAGCCATCCAGACGGTACGTGGTGACCTCGATACGCTCGCCATCGAAAATAGCCGTGATTCCGCCAAATTTAATGCCCGACTCCACGACCGCGATACCAGCGGCCCCGAGCGCCGCCTTGGACTCCTGCCACAGGCCGCTACAGCACATATCAACATCGTGACTGGGGCATCCCATCAGGGCGTCGCGCACCCAACCGCCAACGTACCAAGCCTCAAGACCAGCCGTCTCAAGCGCGCGCAGGACGTGCAGAGAGGCATTGGACGGTTGCGTACCGTTGAGCGAAACATTGCACATGCCTATGGCCTCCTGCACTTGCGAGCGTTAATCGATGGTTCTCAAGAAGTCTAACAAGAAACGAGAAAGCGCGCACACGCAATCGCGCCGTCGATTCGATAAAACGAGAAAGCAGACGCCACATACGTTCAGCGCACAAAAAACACCCGCCTCGGAGATCCAAAGCGGGTGTTCGGCAGCGATTATTCGATGCGGCTAGCAGACCTGACGAACTTCGATGTTCTTCTTGTATTCATCCACCTTGGCAAAGTCGCCCAGGCCCGGGCACTCGACCACGTTGGCGCCAGTGGCCATCGAAAGGCGCAGGGCGTCCTCGACGCGCTCGGGAGCGTCGTGCCACACGGACAGGAAGGCAGCGAGTGAGGAATCACCGGCGCACACCGTCGACAGCAGCTTGACGTCGAAGGTGCGGTTAGCAAACCAGATGTGCTCGCCGTTGGAGAAGTACGCGCCGTCGCCACCAAGGGTCAGCAGCACGTTCTTGGCGCCCTTGGCGTGCAGCTCGGCCATTGCGCCCTTAACAGACTCATCGTCGCCACCGCTCACCTTAATGCCAAAGATATCAAGCAGCTCGTCGTCATTGGGCTTGATCAGCAGTGGCTCCAGAGCAATGAGGTCTGCCAGCTGATGGCTCGAGATGTCGAGGACGAACTCGGCCCCCTTGGCCTTGACACGGCGCAGGACCTCGGCCAAGAAGCCCTCGGAAGTGTTGGGAGGCAGCGAGCCACTGATGACCAGGCAGGTCATGTCATCGAGCGAATCGATAAGCTCAAACATCTCCTGCTCGTTGGCCTCGTTGATAGCGGCACCGGCGTTGACCATGTTGTACTCGGTGTCGGGGCCGGCGTTGAGGAACACATTGACGCGCGTAATGCCGTCGGTCCACACGGGCTTGACGGGCACGCCCAGGGCCTCGGCGCCCTTAACGATAAACTCGCCCGAGAAGCCGGCGAAAAAGCCCAGAATCGTGGTGTCGACGCCGTAGTGGTCGAGCGTAAACGAGACGTTGAGGCCCTTGCCGTTGGGCGTGTATACGGCGTTGCGGGTACGCGTGACGGTGTTAGCAGCAAGACCGTCGCAGGCGATGTTGTAGTCAATGGCGGGATTTGCAGTGAGCGTGTAAATCATGAATGTTCCTTTCACGAAGCAACGTGTTAATGAAAGTATATTCCACGCATCGGTAAAAGGCTAGGACAACTCGGTGAACGGTGTGGATGCGATGAAGTACGGCAGGACACCTCTCCCCTATGGCGGAACAAAAAAGGCGCCCCGGCCGAAACCGGGGCGCCGCATGCGCACGAATATGTCGCGTTTCGATTACTGACGATCGAGTTTGCGGACAGCAACGCGCTTGCTGTACTCGTCGACGTGACCGAAGTCGCCAATGCCGACGGACTCGGCAACGTTGGCGCCGGTGGCCATAGCGAGCTTCATGGCCTCCTCGACGTTGTCGCGATCCCTGTACCACTTGTGCAGGAACGCAGCGAGGGTGCAGTCGCCGGCGCAGACGGAAGAGACCAGCTTGATGTTGAACTCACGCTTGGCGTACCAGATGTCCTCGCCGTTGGAGAAGTAAGCGTCGCCGCGGCTACCACGGGTGAGCAGCACGTTCTGAACGCCAGCGTCGTGAGCCATCTTCATGGCAACGCGGACCTCGTCGTCGGTGTCGACCGGCACGCCGAAGATGGCCTTCATCTCGTGATGGTTCGGCTTGATGAGCAGCGGCTTCTTGTGAGCGAGCTCCTTGAGCTTGTCGGAGGACAGGTCCAGGACGACGTCGGCGCCACGAGCCTGAGCGTGCTCCATGACCTGAGCCAGGAAGTCGGGCGTAGCTTTGGGAGGCACGGAGCCGGAGACGATCAGGCACTCGAGATCGCCCGCGGTGTCCAGGATGTTGTAGAGCTCCTCCTGGTGCTGCGGCGTAATAGGAGCGCCGGGGTTGAGGATGCCGTACTCGTGCTGGCCATCGTTGACGTAGGTGTTGATGCGCGTGATGCCGTCGGTCCAGACCGGGCGGCACAGGCAACCCAGGTTCATGACCTCCTCGACGATGAACTTGCCCGTGAAGCCGGCGAAGAAGCCGAGCGCGACGGTGTCGACGCCCATCTTCTTAAAGGCGAAGGACACGTCGAGGCCCTTGCCGTTAGCCGTGTAGCTGGCCGAGCCGGTGCGGACGTTCTCGTCGGGCTCGAGCGGAGAGCTCGAAACCGTCATGTCGACAGCCGGGTTAGCGGTTAGCGTGTAGAACATTTACAGTACCCCCTGTATATGTGAGGGCCGCGTGGCCGGCCCATTCCAACCACGCGGTTACCTCTGATACCAAATTAGCGAGCTGCGGACTCGAGCAGTGCCTTGACCTCGGCGGCGGTGTTGCAGGCGAGTGCCTTCTCGGCGAGCTCGTCGCACTCGGCCTTGGTCCACTGGCTGATGGTCTTGCGGGCGCGCAGGATCGACGGAGCGCTCATCGAGAACTCCTCCAGGCCCCAGCTGATCAGCAGCGGCTCGAGCAGCGGATCGGCAGCGGCCTCGCCGCACATACCGACCATGATGCCGGCCTTCACGCCGCTCTCGATGATGTTCTTGAGCGAGCGGAGCACGGCGGGATAGTAAACCTGGTACAGGTTGGAGATGGTGTCGTTACCACGGTCGGCGCACATGGTGTAGCCGATCAGGTCGTTGGTGCCGATGGAGAAGAAGTCGGCGACCTCGGCAAGACGGTCTGCGAGCAGCGAAGCGGCGGGCGTCTCGACCATGATGCCGACCTCGATGTTCTCGTTGAACTTGCGACCCTCTTCGGTCAGCTCGGCCTTGCACTGCTCGACGAGCTCCTTGACAGCCAAGACCTCCTCGACGCAGGTGACGAGTGGGATCATGATCTTGACGTCACCGAAGGCGCTAGCGCGCAGCAGAGCGCGGAGCTGGACCTTGTACTGGTCGGGATTGGCCAGGCAGTAACGCACGGCGCGGAAGCCCATGAAGGGGTTGTCTTCCTTGACCATATGCAGATACGGAATCTCCTTGTCGCCACCCACATCGAGCGTGCGGATGATGACCGGAGCACCCTTGAGCGCGCTGGCGACCTTACGGTAGGCGTTGAACTGCTCCTCCTCGGAAGGAAGCTCAGCAGAGTCCATGAACAGGAACTCGGAGCGGAACAGACCGATGGCCTCGGCGTCGTGATCGAGCGCGTTGGGCACGTCATCGGGGTTACCGATGTTGCAGGCGATGATCTTCTTGATGCCATCGGCAGTCACGGACGGCTTGCCACGGAAGGCCTCGAGGGCCGCCTTCTCGGCAGCGAAGGCCTCGGCCTTGGCGGTATAGGCAGCGAGCGTCTCCTCGTCGGGATCGGCCTCGACGATACCCTTGCCACCGTCGACGACAACGGTCATACCGTTGCGCAGCGCGGTGCAGCTGTTGGAAACCGAAAGGACAGCCGGGATCTCGAGGGCGCGCGCGATGATCGCGGAGTGCGACGTGCGGCCACCGGTCTCGGTGACGATGCCGGCAACGTGGGCCTTATCGATCGAGGCGGTCATGGACGGCGTGAGGTCGTGCACGACAACGACGGTGTTCTCGGGCAGGACGGAAAGGTCGACGACCTCCTTGCCCAGCAGCTCGGCCAGAATACCGGTGCGGATGTCGGCGATGTCGGCCGCGCGCAGACGGAACATCTCGTCGTCCATGGACAGGAACATGTTCTCAAACATGGTCGAGGTGTCCATGAGCGCCTGCTCGGCGCAGGTACCGCCGTCAATGGCGGCGTTGATGGCGTCAGTCATGCCCGGGTCCTGAGCCAGGACAATGTGTCCGCTCATGATCTCGGCCTCGGCCTCGCCCACCGTCTCCTTCATATGGTCGGCCTGAGCCTGGGTCTTCTCGCAGAAGACCGAAAGAGCGGACTGATAGCGCTCCTTCTCTGCTGCCGAATCAGCAACCTCGTGCGGCTCAAACGTCAAGTCGGGATCGACGGCGACCATGACGGTGCCGATACCGATGCCCTCGGAAGCGTTGACTCCCTGATACATTCCCATTCCTCTCTCCGTGTCATGTGATAAAGCGTTTTGCCATATCCATGACAAAAGAGCGCAGCTACCTTACAACAGGTCACTGCGCCCCCAAATATGAACTTAGTTGTTCAACATGCGACCCGTTTGAGTTCTACTCGCCAAGACCGCTCTTGATGAGCTCGATGGCAGCAGCCAGAGCCTCGGCCTCGTCAGCGCCGTCGCACTTGACCTCGACCTCGGTGCCGCAGGGGATACCAGCAGCCATGAGGGCCATCGGGGACTTACCGTTGACCTCCTTCTCGGGGGTGACGACCGTCACGTCACAGGCGTACTTGCCCATGGTGGAGGCAAACAGACCAGCCGGACGCATGTGCAGACCCTGAGGATTAACGAGGGTAGCCTTCTCAGAAACCATAATTGACTCCTTTTTGTGTTTAACCCCTGTCATGCATGTGGCAGGAGTCAGATTCACGACGTTGTTTATATTAACTCACATCAAACGGTTTTTCATTATGTTTCAGACGAATTATTGGACAGATGTGTTTGTCGTCCGCCTGCTCGCCCACAGGGGCCCGTGCGCGGCCTGTGAGATTTCCTGCTCTACAGTCCTGCTCGCACGAAGAGCACATTAAGTGCTCTTCGGCTCGTGCGGAACTCGCGATAAATCTCACAGGCCGCGCACGGGCCCCTGTGGGCGAGCAGGCTGCGGAAACTCAGTCGGTCCAAAGTAATATCGTGCGAACGGAATTCTGGCTGATGAACTGTTCGCGACAAAGACTCGATAGTTAGCCCCCTCTATGCCCTTTTATAAGTTGTGGTGAAATAGGGACTGAATTTGGAGTTGAATCGTTTAAACAGTCCCTATTTCACCGCAACTTATGGGAGGGATAGAAAAAAGGCGGAGACCCTGGAGAGGGGCTCCGCCTTCATTACAGGGGGCGATGTTATCGCGTACCGTGAAATTAGACCAAGCGGGCGTTGATCGTCTTGGCGATCTCGGCGGCGTCGGTAGAACCCTTGACGGTGGCACGGAAGTCCTCGTCCATGAGCGCCTCGGCGACCTTGGACAGGATCTTGAGGTGCGTAGTGCCGGCCTGGGCACCGGGGATGAGCAGTGCGATAGCCACGTTGACGGGAGCGCCGTCCATGGTGTCCCAACCGGTCACGCCGGACTCGTCCTTAACGACGATGACGGCAGCCTCGGTAATGGCATCGGACTTGGCATGCGGGATGGCGAAGCCCTCCATCATGCCCGTGGTGCCCTCGGCCTCGCGGGCCAGGAAGGCATTCATCACGGCATCGGCGTCGCTGGCGATACCGGCCTTGACAGCCTGGTTGGAAACAAAGCTCAGGGCCTCGTCACGAGAAGCGAAGTCCTCGGCGACAAAGACGTTCTCGACCTTCACGAAGTCGGAAGCCTCGGCCTTGGGAGCCTCGACGGCAGCGGCCTTGGGGGCTTCAACCGGCTTGGCGGGAGCGGCAGGAGCGGCCTTCTGGTTCTTCTCGAAGTCGTACTTCTTGAAGGCCACGAACAGGATGCCACCGACCACAGCGCCGATGAGGATCGCGAGGACCCAAAGCGGACCGTTCTCGACAACGGGCAGGACCAGGAAGCCACCGTGAGGCGCCGGATCGTGAACGTTGAACATAATGGTCAGGATCGAAGCGATAGAGGAACCGAGCATCATGATGGGCATGACGGGCCAGATGTTCTTGGTCATGAACGGAATGGCGCCCTCGGTGATGTGGGTGCAACCAAGGATGAGGTTGACGACACCGGCGTCGTGATCCTCCTGGCTGAAGTACTTCTTGCCGACAACGACGGCAAAGGTGGTGATCAGCGGCGGAACGATGCAGGCGGCGGAGACGGCAGCCATGAAGTTGGTGCCGAAGTTATAGGTATCGGTGCCAACACCGGCGGCCAGAGCCTCGGTGAGCATAGCGGTACCGGTGACGTAAGCAGCCTTGTTGACCGGGCCGCCCATGTCAAAGGCGCACATGCAGCCAATGGCAAGACCCAGGACAACGGCGCCAGAGGCGGACAGGCCCTTGAGGAAGTCCATCATGGCGGTGTTGATGGCAGCCATGGGGCCGGAAATGCCGAGCATGACCAGGCCGACGATAGCCGTCGAGAACAGCGGGTACAGGAAGATAGCCTTGAGGCCGTCCAGATTCTTGGGCAGACCGGCAAAGACCTTCTCGAGCAGCAAGATGACATAGCCGGCAAGGAAGCCGCCGACGATGCCGCCCAGGAAGCCGAAGCCCACGCCGGCGCCACCGGCATCGATCATGCCGGTCTCGGCGTTAACAGGCAGGCCCTGGATGGCGATCATACCGGCAACAAAGCCGGGGACGAGCGCCGGGCGCTTGCCGATGGATTCGGCGATGTAGGCGGAAAGCACCGGAACCATAAGGTTCATGGCGATGCCGCCGATGATCTTGAGCATCGCAGCAAAGCTGTTGTAGTCAGACGCCGTCGAATCGAAGGACGTAATGCCCCACAGGAACGAGACAGCGGTCAGAACACCACCAGCAACAACGAAGACCAGCATGTGGCTGACGCCGTTCATGAGGTGCTTGTAGATGACGTGGCCGATGGACTCCTTCTCCTCGACCTCATCCTCGACATCGGCAGCGGCTGCAACCGTGCTGTCGCCCTTGGCGGCGAGCGCGCGGTCAATCAGCTTACCGGCGGCCTCAACGGACAGGGCCTTGGAAACACCAACGGAAACCATGGGCTTACCGGCGAAACGCTCAGCCTGGACATCCTTGTCGGCTGCGACGACGACGGCCTTGGCACCAGCGATCTCACTCTTGGTGAGCTCGTTCTCGACACCGACCTGGCCATGAGTCTCGACCTTAATGGTCAGACCGCGCTCGGCAGCTGCCTTCTCCAGCGCTTCCTTCGCCATGAAGGTGTGCGCAATGCCGGTCGGGCAACCGGTGGCGGCGATGATGTCAAACTTAGCCATGTGTCCCTCCTTCTTGAGTACAGCGCCCGCGGGCGCTCCCCTACACGCGCTTCGATGCGCGTTTTTCCACAACTGAAAGATACCAACCTACCGTCCGCGTGAGAAGAGGCAAGGTGCAATTCTCCGGTGAAAGGTTCTTTCATAACCGTAAACGGTAGGTGAAAGTTTACCATCAACACTTGAAACGGCAAGGTGTATCTTGTAATTGGAAATGCCCGTATACTATGGCATTGCAAATCAAATTGGATTTTCATGCCAACCAGGAGCCATCCATGACCGATAGTAGCAAGAGCGCACTTTCCCTCATAAGCACCCATCAGGGATACAGCGAGTCCGAGCAGCGCATTGTCGACTATATATTGGAGCACCAGTCCGAGGCGCCGCGCCTCACGGCCGCTCAGCTCTCACGCGCCGCCGCCACGTCCGAGGCGACCGTTTCGCGCTTCTGCCGCAAGCTTGGCTTTGGTAGCTTCCGCAGCTTTCAGTTTTCGTTGGCGAGGGATTTGGAAAGCCAGCGTAACGAGGGCCTGACTGACGAGGTCTCGCTCGACAATATGGAGCAGAGCCTCAAGAATATCCTGGCTGCCAAGGTGAGCGAGCTTAATGCGACCATCGACGGGATCGACCACGATACGCTGGCGGCTGTTGTGCATGCCCTTAAGCATGCAGGGGTTATTGAGTTTGCAGCTGTGGGCAATACGAACGCGGTCGCGCTCGATGCGACGTTTAAGTTTTCGCAGCTGGGCCTGCGCTGCATGGCGAGCACCATTAGCGAGACATCAATCGGCTTTGCGCTCACGTTACGCCCGGGTGACGTCATCGTGCTTATCTCAAACTCCGGCAAATCGCGCCGATTGAATCGCATGGCAAAAGCGGCTCGCAACTGCGGCGCAACCGTAGTCGTCATCAGCAGTGACAGCAAATCCCCACTCGCGCGCCTGGCAGACTACACTTTTAATACCGTCAACCACGAAGCGCTGCTGACGACAGGCGACTTTGCGTTCTCCAAGATCAGCGCCACGATGATCATCGAAGTCATCTACAACTTCCTGCTGCCCGAGATTGAAGACGCGCGTGAGCATATCAGCTACTACGAGGAGCTCATCCAGCCGGATAAGGTTGTGGAGTAAAACGCGTAGTGGGACAAAAATTTCAGTCTATTTTGTCCCACCAACACCGCTGATACGATCTAGCCTCGAGCTTCTTCAAGCATCTGCTTGGCGTGCGCCAGGCTCGCCTCGGACTGATCGCCGCTCAGCATGCGGGCGATCTCGGCGGCACGCGCTTCGCCGGCTACCTCGTCCAAATGCGTCTGGGGAACATCGCCCGGTTCCTTGCTGACAACATAATGCTTGTCAGCCATGACGGCGACCTGAGCCAAGTGGGTTACGACAATCACCTGATGCGTAGCGGCGAGATCTGCCAGCACGCCCGCGAGCGCACGCGCCGTGGAGCCACCGACACCAGCATCGACCTCGTCAAACACCAGCGTATCGACACCGTCCGCGTTACCGAGGACAACCTTGCTTGCCAGCATGACACGGCTGAGCTCGCCGCCCGACGCAATGCGGCGCAGAGGACGTGGCGTCAAGCCGGCACCGCTGCGGTATAGCAGCTCATAGCTCGAAGGACCAACGGGCGTCCACTCAGCACGGGGAAGATCGCGCGACTCCCAGACGAGCTCGGCACTACCCATCTCCAAGCGAGCCATCTGGCGGCCCACCTCGTGGCAGAAACGCGGGGCCGCCGTATTGCGGGCGCGCTTAAGTGCCTTGGCAGCGGCAAACAACTCGCGCTCGGCGCTCCCGAGTGCCTCACGCGCCTTTTTGATCTGTTCATCGCCATCATCGACCAGGGACAACAGCTCTTGCGAGCGATCACGCATGGCAAAAACATCGTCCATGGTCGGACCCCACTGACGCAGCAGGCCCTTGAGGTCGGAATACCGCTCGCGCATGCGAGCGAGCTCGCGAGGATCGAAGGCGATGCCATCGCGATAGGCACGAAGCTCGTTCGCGCAATCCTCAAGGGAGATACAGGCATCCGAAAGTGCATCGGCGATGTCACCCAGCTTGCGATCGACGGTCGCCATGCGTGAAAGCTCGGCCACGGCGCCATTCACGGCATCGAGCGCTCCCCCTTCGGCGGCAAGCGATGCATGGGCATCGTTAGCCGTGGCAACCAGTACCTCGGCATGTTCGGAGCGCGGCAGCAGTTCCTCGAGTTCCTCATACTCGCCCGGCTTGGGGTCGACCTCGCCGATGCGCTCGAGCGCAAAGCGCGCCTCCTCGACGAGGCTCCCCTGCGCGCGCGAGGCCTCTTCGACACGTCGAACCTCCTTAGCGGCAGCCCGCGAAGCCTTAAAGCAGGCGCGGTACGCATCCAGCGCCTCGAGCGCAGAGCGTCCCACCCACGCATCGACCATCGCAACGTGATGCGCCGGATCGAGTAAGCGCTGGTGCTCGTGCTGGCCGCACAGATCCATCATCACGCCGACGCGCTCCGAAAGCTCGCGCACGCTGGCGATGCGGCCGTCAATCTTGACGCGGCTGCGGCCCTCGGCGGAAAGGCTGCGCTGGACCGTGAAGCCTTCCGTGTCGTGCGGGCCGTCAAACAGGCGCGCCTCGACGCTCGCCAGCGCCTCGCCCTCGCGCACCGTCGACGAATCCGCGCGCTCACCCAAAATAAGCTTGAGGGCCGAGAGCAGCGCGGTCTTGCCGGCGCCGGTCTCGCCGGTCAGGACAGTCAGGCCGGCACTCGGCACCAGCGTCGCCTCGCGAATGAGTGCAATGTTAGAAACCTGCAGCTCATCGATCATGGCGGACTCCGTAGAATACGCGGCTCACCGAGTTGTAAAAACTCTCGGGGCCGTAGTCGAGCAGCAGCACATCGCCGGGGCCTCGGCGCACGGCCACGCTCTCGACCGTGCCGTCGCAGGTAATAAACTGTCCATCGATAGCGATCGCCGGAACGCTCGGACGGTCATCAGACATAAAGATTTCGACGACATCGCTCGGCGAAGTCAAGAAAGCGCGAGCTTGAATGGTGTGCGGCGCAATGGGTACGCAGACCATGCCCGTATAGTCAGGGCTCACGATGGGGCCACCGGCGCTGAGCGCGTAACCCGTAGAACCAGTCGCCGTCGAAACGACGACACCGTCACCGCGTAGGCGGTCGATATGGTGACCGGACACCGTGATGTCAAACTCGACCATATCGGACAGGGGGCCGCGCGTAAGCGCCATGTCGTTGAGGGCGAAGGTGCGCACAACATCCTTCGTACCATCTTCGCGCACGGACACGATATCCGCGGCGATGGTAGCGCGACGGCTCACATGCAGCTCGCCGGACAGGGCGTCGCTCACGACCTGCAGAATGTCGCGCTCCTCGGGACTCGCAGCAGTTAAAAAACCCAGGTGACCATAGGAAAGACCGAGGATAGGAATCTCACGATGGTTGAGGATGCGGGCAGCGCGCAGCAACGTGCCGTCGCCGCCGAGCGTAATGACCAGATCGGAGCCGTCAATATCAGGCGTGCTTTGAATCTTCGATCGCTGGTCGGCAGCCCATGCGACCTCATAGCCCTGGCGCGTCAGCCAAAGCTCGAGCATCAGGCCGCTCTCGACCGCCTCTTGCTTGTAGTAATTGGGAACCAGAAAGACCTTCATAGCGTTGCAGCTTTCTCGCTCATAACCGATACCTGGGATTGCAGCTCGTCTTGCGAGCGATCGCCGGGGTCAAATCTCGTGCCGTACAGGAAAAACTCAACGTTGCCCTTGGCACCATGAATGGGCGACACGCACACATCGACCGGGAACAGGCCCTTGGCAGCAAAGAGTTCAACCGCCGCCACGAGTGTATCGCGGCGCACGGCGGGATCGGTCACAATGCCGCCCTCGCCCACCAGCGCCGCCGGAGCCTCAAACTGCGGCTTTACGAGCGTGCAGAATGCACCCGTAGGCGCCAGGCACGCCAGTACCGCATCGATAATGTTCGCGATGCTGGTAAACGAGACATCACACACAGCCAGGTCGATAGTGCCGGCATAGCCAAGCTCAGGCAGCTGCGTCACGTTTGTGCGCTCATGCAGCGTCACGCGATCGTCCTGGCGCAACGACCAATCGAACTGGGCGCGACCCACGTCCACCGAGACAACGGTCGCTGCTCCGCGCTTGAGCAGACAATCGGTAAAGCCGCCGGTAGAGCAGCCCACATCCAGACAGGCAAGGCCCGTCGGATTGATGCCAAACGCATCAAGCGCGCCTTCGAGCTTAAGACCGCCGCGGCCAACATAGGGAATGCGCCCCTTCACATGCAGCGGCAGCCCCGGGATCACCTTAAGGCCCGGCGAAGTCAAGCGCTCACCGCCACTCGAGACCAAGCCGGCCATAAGAGTGCGAAGGGCATCCGCGCGATCGGCGCAGATGCCCTGTGAAATCAGTTCGTCATCAAGACGCACGCGTTTCATGAATGCCATCAACCATTCGTATCCGGAGATGCGGCCTAGCTATCCTGGGATTCGTTTGCCGCATCCTCATCGTATTCCTGCTCGAGCTTGTCGGCCTCACGCGGCGTCAACTCAAACTTGTCGACCATATCGACCGCGCGGGAGCCCAGCTCAATCGCTTCGTCAAACAAATCGAGCGAACGCTCCAAGGAGGTATCCTTGGAGCGAACGGTAGCGATGATCTGATCCAGACGGTCCGAAATCTCATCAAAGTTACGGACAGAACCCTCTGGCATGGCTACTCCTCGACGGAGTCGATGTCAGCCTCGGCGGCGTCCGCATCCTCGGCCAGCACGCCAGCCTCAGCCTGAGCAACCGCAACCTTGGCGGCAGCCTCGGCAGCCTGCGCCTCCTCGCGAGCGCGATCTTCGGCCAGCAGCTCCTGGTACAGGCCCTCGCCCGGCAGCTCCTCGCTGCGAGCGATCTTGCCCAGCACGCCGTTGACGAACGATGCGGACTGGTCGGTGCCATAGGCCTTGGCAAGCTCGACAGCCTCGTTGATCACGATGGCGTCCGAGACCTCCTCGTCGGTGAGGAAACGCATCTCGTAAACAGCGATACGCAGCAGATTGCGGTCGGCGCCGGGCATGCGCATAAGATCCCAGTTCTTGGCAACGGATCGCAGAGCGCAGTCGATGCGGTCGATATGCTCGTAGGCACCGCGGCACAGCTCCAACGCATAGGGGTCGAGGGGACCCTTCGAGATCAGGAAATCACCCTCGAGGACGCGCTCGAGCGGGCTGTCCGTGGCCTCGGCCTGGAACAGCAGCTGCAGCGCCTGACTGCGGGCAAGCGTACGCCCGCGATAAACCTTAAGGCTCAAAGGTTACTCCTTGGGGAAAACGAGGCCGTCGATGCAAACGTCAACACGCTCGACCTCAACGCCCACCTGGGCATCGATGGCGGCGACCACGGCGGCGCGAACAGCCTCGGCGAGTTTCTTGAACGGATAGCCAAAGAACACCACGACACGCACGGTGAGTGCGAGCTTGTCGCCGACGACCTCGGCCTCGACCGCCGGCTCGGAAGCCGGGGCCTTGGACGAGAGCATCATGGAGACAAGGTTGGTGGCAAGGTCCTTGACGCCAACGGAGGCGATGCCCTCGACATCGGACACGGCGCGCGAGACGATGGCGGTCAGAACATCGGGCGAAATGCCGATGCCGTCAATCTTGATTTCCTGGGGCATGAGTCCTCCTAGAAGAGTTGGTTGCTAGACGCGGGAGACGAACTTGCCGTCGCGGGTGTCAACCTTGATGACCTCGCCCTCGTTGAGGTACATGGGGACCTGGATGACAGCGCCGGTGTCGATCGTGGCCGGCTTGGTGGAACCCTGGACGGTGTCGCCCTTAAAGCCCGGGTCGGTCTGGACGATGGTGGTCTCGATGAACATCGGCGGGGTCACGCCCATGAGCTCATCGTCGGCGAAGAGCAGCTGGCAGATGTCGTTCTCGCGCAGCCACTTGGAGTTCTCGCCCACCATGTCCTCGGGAACGGGAACCTGCTCATAGGACTCGTTGTCCATGAAGATGTAGTCGGTGCCATCGTTGTAGAGGTACTGGAACTCGCGGGTGGTGAGCATAACGCTCTCGAACTTGGTACCGGCGTTGCAGGTGTTCTCGACGACGCGGCCGCTCTTGATGTCGCGGGTCTTGTAGCGCACAAACGCGCCGCCCTTGCCCGGCTTAACATGCTGGAACTCGACGATGGTGTAGACCTTGTCCTTAATACGGAGACCGAGGCCGTTCTTGAAGTCGGCGGTAGAAATGGTAGGCATAGTGACCTTTCTTGTTATGGGCAGAACGCACAAGCGTCCAAATTACATACGACCGAAATTATACACTTGCAGACGGCGCCTGCAGCGAGCGCATAAAAAGAGAACGCGAGGCGCCCGAATTGCTCCGGACGCCCCGCCCCAAAAATCTATCGAAATAGGCTAGCAATCGATGACGTGAAGGTCATGCGACGTCTTGGTGAAAGGCTCGTAGCCGTTCTCGGTGACCACGCCGTAGTCCTCCAGGCGCACGCCGCCCACGCCGGGCAAGTAGACGCCGGGCTCCATGGTGATAACCGAGCCGACCTCGATGGTGTTCTTGCTGCGGTTGAAGTTGGGCAGCTCGTGGATGTCGATACCGACACCGTGGCCCAGGCCATGGTTATAGTAATCGCCATAGCCGGCATCGCCGATGATCTTCTTGGAGAGCTTGAAAATGTCGTTGCCCTCGACGCCCGGATGGATGGCGGCGACGCACTCCTCGTGCGTACGGCGCACGAGCGCGTACAGGTCGAGCTGCTCCTGGGTGGGCTCGCCCATCACGACGGTACGAGTCATGTCGGAGCGGTAGTCGCAGTATCCCGCGCCGTAGTCCATCAGGACAAAGTCGCCCTTCTCGATCACGCGGTCGCTCGGGACGGCATGCGGGTTGGCGGTGTTGGGGCCGCTCGCGACGATGGAACCGAAGGCCAGGCTGTCGGCACCGTTGGCGAACATAAAGTTCTCGAGCTCGTTGCGTACCTGCTTCTCGGTCATACCGGGCTTAATAAAGCCGAGCATGTGCTGGAAGGCGGCATCGGTGATCGACTGCGCATGGCGCATGAGTTCAATCTCCTCGGCATCCTTGATGGCGCGCATCTTGCGGATGTCGTCGTGCATCAGCGGCAGCATGCAGGCGACGGAGCGGTCTTCCAGGCCGCGCTGAATGCCCTGGTAGAAGTTAATCTGCATGTCGTCCTCGACAGCGCAGACGCGGCACTTGTTGGCCGCGATCTTGCCGGCGACCCAGCCGGGGATGGTGCCCTCGTCCATGTCGTAAACCCAGGGGCTGCCGGCGGGCGTGTTCTCCTCAAAGCTGTTGAGGTAGCGCGAGTCGGTGTGAAACAGGCACTGATCGGCCGTAATAAACGCCGCATGCGGGAACTCGAAGGTGTAGTCGAAGACGCCCTTCACGCCCGTAAGCCAACGAAGGTTGGCCTCGTCGCGCACCACGATGGCGTCGTAGCCACGCTCAGCCATCAGGGCACGGACGCGCTCGATACGACCGGCAGGACCGGCAGCAAACTCAGACATGCAGATTCCTTTCTTGTTGTCTCTATAAAGACGGGACGGGCCTCAACCGAACGACGGAATCGCATGCGATCCACAGCCGATTGGAAACCCGCCCCTCAACATGATACGAAAGACGATGGATGTCAATAAATCTTAGAGAAGTTCTTTGCGAGCAGCCAAGTAGGCGTGAGCATGGCGCTCAAGAACCTCGTCCTCAACGTTCGTTAGGCGAATGGCGCCAAGTGCCGCGGGCAGCGGCAACATGCTGCGGTTCGAGCGTGCAAACTGCTGCTTGCGGAACTCCTCGAAATATGCGGCAGGCTCCAGATCGAAGGCAAGTTCCTCGATACCAAAGTCCTCTAGGCAGTCATCGACCTCAAAGACGTAATCGATATCGAAATCGCAGGCATCATGTGCTAGGCGCGCCTCAAAGCGCATGCCCTCGGATAACAGCTGATAGGCAGGGACCTGCGAAGCGGCATCGCCCAAGCAAGCGCGCAGGGTGCGCTCCCCCGTCTTGCCAAAATCGAGCGCATGGCGAGCGCTCGGGTTCGTGGCCGTCAGCACGTCCTTGCGGGCAGTCTGAGACCATTGGACGGCATTGACGAGTGCGACCTCCTCGCCCGCGAGAATCTCGGGGACGGTCTCAATAAACTGATTCCAGCGGGACTTGCTGCTCGAAAGCATGGTGCCAACAAGTACCACAAAGCCGAGCTTGAGGTCCTCGGGGTCCGTCTCGCGAACAAGGTCGAGGTCACACACGACCAAGCCCGGTTCGGGACGAAACGCGATAGCGGGAAGCGCATTGGCCGACGAGGCGACGAGCGGCTTCATGGTCGTCGCGACCGTGAGCATGGCGTCGAACGTCGTCGGCAGCAGCGCGCACTCGGTGCGACCGCACCACTGGTTGGCGCACCAGCTAACAACCGAGCAGGTTGAGGCATCGCCAACGGCGACAACCAAATCGTCGCAGGTAATGCCGTTAGCCGACAGGGCGCCAAAGACGGTATCGGCATCGGCCAGCGTAGCGCCGGCAGGCGAAACCTCGAAGACGAGCAGCGACACGGCAAAGCCGGCGTCGACCAGCGCATGCTCGACGACCTCGCCAAAACGCTCGGATGTGGCGTCGTTCCAAACCACCATCGCGCGCTTAGGCTTGCCCACGGCCGAGGCAAACATGCGCGAAAGCTCATCGAACGCACCCAATCCGACACGGACATCGACGCTGCGGTTTTGGAAATTGATCAGTTGACGGCGAATCATAGCAGTCCACGCTCCAAAAGCATCTCGGCACAAAGGTAGGAAACGTCCTCGAAGGACTTGTTGCGAATATCAAGGGTAAGGTCGGCGGCCTGTCGATACAGCGGACGGCGATGCTCAAACAGGCGCGCGGCATGCTCGGGCGAGCGGAAATCGGGGCGCGTGTCGGACCGACGAATCTGGCGAATCGAATCCTCGAAGTCGCCCTCGAGGTACACACACGTACCCATTTCGTGCATCAACTCAATATTCACCGGCGTCTCGACGATACCGCCCCCGCACGAAACCAACAGGCTGCGCTCGCTTTGGAGCGAACGGAGCGCCGAGGTCTCGAGCTCGCGAAAACGATCCTCGCCCTCGGTCTCAAAAATCTCGGTTACCGACTTGCCGCAACGGCGCACGACCAGACGGTCGGTATCGATAAAACGCCGCTTGAACATGGTGCCCACGTTGCGCGCAAGCGTTGACTTGCCCGCGCCCAAAAAGCCGATAAAGAAGATATGGTCGCAGCCGTGTTTGATGTGCTGAGACATGGCGAAACCTATTCCTCGCAGGGAAGGTCGCGCAGGGCCCGGCGCTCAAAGATACGGAAGATCTGCGTGTACCACAGGTCCTGGGTTGCCTGCGGCTTAACCAGGATAGTATCGACGCCGGCAAAATTGCCGCTCCACACATCAGTGTAGAGCTGATCACCGATCAGCACCGCCTCGTCGGCTGTGGCGCCGAGGCGCTTAAGACCCGCCTTGAGGGCAAACGGCGCCGGCTTCATGGCGTGGCTGATGGCCTCGAGTCCCAGCTCGCGTGCAGAGCTCATGACCTGGTCGCGATGCCAGTTGTTGGACACCATGCACAGCTTAAAGCCTTTGGCGCGGGCGGCATCGAGCCAAGCGGAAACCGCGGCGGGAACCTGCTCGGTGTCGCGCGGCACCAGGGTGTTATCGCGATCGAGCAGAATGGCGCGTTTGCCGTCGGCCCACAGGGTATCAAGGTCGATGCGATCGACCGAGGCAACGTATCGTTTGGGGCTAAAAATCCTCATGCTAATTCCAAGACTGTTGATGCTCTTCGTAGGTTTGCGAGAAGTACTCCTCGTCCTGCGTAATGTAGAAATACAGGTCATCGGAGTCGGTCGGCTCAAGCGTGGCCTTAAGCGCCTCGAGCGACGGAGAGCAGATGGGCGTGGGCGGCAGGCCCTCGTGCTTATAGGTGTTATACGGACTATCGCTCTGCAGGTCGTCGGCGGTAACCTCGCCACCGGTGACATACATCATGGTCGCATCGCTGTTGAGATAGCGCAGACCGTCGAGCTTGCCGGCAAGGCGGTTGTAGAAGACCGAGGCCACGTGCGCACGTTGATCGGCGTTGAGGCCCTCGCGCTCAACGATAGAGGCCAAGTTGACGATGTCGTAGTCGGACATCTCCACACCATAGCGCTCCTTGATCTTGGCTTCGCAGCTCGCAAAGTCAAGCGACTTGTACTCGGTCTTAAACTGATCGAGCATAGCACGAATCACGTCATCGGCCGTCGGCGAATCGCCCAACGAATAAGTCTTGGGGAACAAGAAACCCTCAAGCGAGTCGTTGGCGGAGCCCTTAAGGAAGCTATAGTCGTCCACGTAGTTGGAGGCCTTGGCCTGGTTGAGGAAGTCTTCCTTAGAGATGCCGTCGTAGGCCTGGGCCACACGGTCGGCGACTTGATCGACCGTTAGGCCCTCAGGGATAGTCAGCGCATTGGAGCCCGCGTTGGGACCTTCCATGAGCTGCTGAACAACCTTGGTCGCATCCATGAGCGTGGTAAACGAATAGGTGCCAGGCTTGAGCGACATATCGGCGTTGAGCTTTTTCACCGCCGCATAGTAATCCTTGGGATTTTCGACGATATGGTTCTCGGAGAGAATCGAGGCGATAGTATCGCCCGAAGCACCGTCGGGAATGGTCACCGTAACCTGCTGACCAGCCGTGACCTTGGTATCCCCACCGGCGAAGAAGCCCTTGACGGCCGGCACGACAAAGAAAGCGATCGCAGCAAGCGCAAGCACCGCCACCACAACGCCGATGATCATGGGAACCGGAGCACTCTTCTTTTGAGCACCGCGACGAGCATGCGTGTTGTAGCTCGAGCGGGTCGCCGGAGCAACGCCATGCGAACCGCGAGTGTGATGCGAATGCGATTGAGGGGCCTGAGTTCGCTGGGTAGGTGCCTGCTGCTTAAAGCGGGTACCGCCTGCAGGCTGGGCCGTACGAGCAGTGGGCTGCTGAGCCGCGTGAGAAGCCGAATGCTGAACAGAACGAGCAGAAGGCTGCTGACCCGTCCGTTGAACAGGTTGGGCCGAATGAGAGAAGGACTGCACCGAGCGCGCGGCAGGCTGAGCTGCGCGCTGCGTCGGCTGTGCCGGACGCTGGCCAGGCTGAGCAGGGCGCGACGCCGGCTGCCGTGTACGATTCTGCTGGCGCGGATCGGAAGCGCTAGGCATGCGAAACCTCCTCGTTTTTACGATCGAGCCACGTCTGCAAAAACAGGCTGGCGGCAATCATGTCGATCTTGCCCCTCATCTGCTTTTCGTTGAGGCCCTGCTCGCGCAGGATACGCTTGGCCTCTTGCGAAGACAGACGTTCGTCCTCAAACTCCAGTGGAAGATCGAGCTTGTCGGCAATCTTTTGCGCCACGGCGGCAACGCGCTCGGCCTGGGGGCCGGGCTCACCGGCCATGGTCAAGGGACGTCCGCTAACCAGGATGTCGGGCTCATAGTCCTCGACCAGGTAGCGGAACGTCTTGGCCATACCGGTGACCTCGGCAGCCGGAAGCACCTTGACAGGCATCGCCATCTTGCCATCACGGCTCGAGACGGCGATGCCAATCCTGGTCTCCCCTATGTCCAGCGCGAGCGCAACCACAGCGACTTCTTAGATTCTTAGGCGCCGAGCGCGGTCTTGGCGGCCGCGAGGGCATCGGCGATGCCGGCGGCATTCTTGCCACCGGCCTGGGCCATGTTGGGACGGCCACCACCGCGACCGTCGACCAGACCCGCGATCTGCTTGATCACGTTACCGGCGTGGAACCCGGCCTTCACGGCGTCATCGGAGCCGGCAGCGAGCAGGGCCGGAGTGCCCTTCTCAGTCACGCTTGCGACGACACAAGCGACAGGGCCGGCGACCTTCTGGTGCACGGTATCCCATACGTTGCGCAGGTCGGCAGCTTCAAGGCCCTGGAGCTCAGCAACGACGAGCTTGTAGCCACCGAGCTCGACAGCACCCTCGATGGCGCTGGAGATCGCATCGGAAGAGCCACCGGTGAGCGCCTTCTTGAGTTTATTGGACGTCTCGCGCAGCTCGACCTGCAGGTTCTCCACACGGGCGGGAACCTCGTCGACGCGGCACTTGAGCGCAGCGGCGGCGGCGTCAACGAGTGCCAGGCGGTCGGCCATATAGTCGAGAGCACCCTTGGAGGTCACGGCTTCGATACGGCGGACATTGGAGCCCGTGGAGGACTCGGAAATGATCTTGAACAGGCCAATCTCGGCGGTATTGGCGGCATGGGTGCCACCACAGAGCTCGCGGGAGAACGGCTGGTCCTCGGCGCCCACGGAGACGACGCGGACGACATCGCCGTACTTCTCTCCAAACAGAGCGACAGCGCCGGCAGCCTTAGCCTCGTCGATGCCCATAACACGGGTCACAACCGGCTTGGAGGCGAAGATCTGCTGGTTGACCAGGTCCTCTACAGCCTTGAGCTGCTCGGAGGAAAGGGCCTCGAAGTGCGTGAAGTCAAAGCGAAGGTGCTCGGGCGTCACCAGCGAGCCGGCCTGGGAGACGTGCTCGCCCAGGACCTGCTTAAGGGCAGCGTCGAGCAGGTGCGTGGCGGTGTGGTTGCGGCGCAGGAAGCCACGGCGCTCGGCGTCGAGCGCGGCGGTAACAGCGGCACCGACAGTCAGCGTGCCATCGGCAACGTGCGCGACGTGGGCATACAGGCCGTTGTGGTTCTTGGTGTCGGCAACGGTCAGAACAACGCCCTCAGCGGAAAGCTTGCCGGCGTCGCCCTGCTGGCCGCCCATCTCGGCATAGAACGGGGTGCGGTCGAGCACGACCTCGACGTCCTCGCCGGCGGCAGCGGAATCGACGGACTCGCCGTTGCGCACGATGGCGACAACCTTGGCGCCCTCGATCACATCGTTGTCATAGCCGTCGAACTCGGTCGCAGCGACCTTGTCGGAAAGCTCGACCCACACATCGTTGAAGCTGCCCCAGGCATCGCCCTTGGCGTTAGCGCGGGCGCGGGCCTTCTGGTCCTCCATGCAGGCAGTAAAGCCGTCCATGTCGACGTCGTGACCGGCGGTGCCGGCGATCTCGACGGTCAGGTCGATGGGGAAACCAAAGGTATCGTGCAGCTTAAAGGCGACATCGCCCGGAAGCACAGCGCCCTCGGCAAGCGCTGCCAGAGCCTCGTCCAGGTAAACGCGGCCGTTGTCGAGCGTCGTGGAGAAGCGCTCCTCCTCGGAGGCAACGATACCCTTGACGAGCGCGACGTTCTTGAGCAATTCGGGATAGGCCTCGCCCATCTGAGCGTTGACCTCGTCGATAAACTTGGTCAGGAAGGCACCCTCGATGCCCAACAGGCGACCGTGGAACACGGCGCGGCGGAGCAGGCGGCGAAGGACGTACTCACGACCCTCGTTACCGGGAAGGATGCCGTCCGAGATCATAAAGTCGACAGCACGGGAGTGGTCGGCGATGATGCGCAGGGAGCGGCTGGCACCGGAGTAATCGTCGGCGTCATAGGTCTTGCCGCTGATCTCCTCGCCCAGCTTGATGAGATGCTGCATCAAATCGCCGGCGTAATTGGCGGTCTTGTGCTGCATGATGGCGGCCATGCGCTCCAGGCCCATGCCCGTATCGAGGTTGCGGTGCGGCAGCTCCGGCATGGAGCCGTCCTCCTGACGGTCGTACTGGGTAAACACGAGGTTCCAGAACTCAAGGAAGCGGTCGCAGTCGCAGCCAGGCTTGCAGTCGGGGCTGCCGCAGCCGACCTCCTCGCCCATGTCAAAATAGATCTCGGAGCACGGACCGCAGGGACCGGTGGGGCCAGCGGCCCAGAAGTTGTCGTCCTCACCCAGGCGGGAGATGTGGTCCTCGGCAACGCCCAGAGAACGCCACACGTCGTGGGTCTCGTCGTCCTCGGTAAAGACGGTGAAGTACAGGCGGTCGAGCGGAAGCTTGAACTCCTTGGTGATGAGCTCAAAGGCCCAGGCGCAGGCCTGCTCCTTGGAGACGCCACCAAAGGAGAAGTCGCCGAGCATCTCGAAGAAGGACAGGTGACGGCCGTCCTCGCCGATGCAGTCGATGTCGTTGGTGCGGACGCACTTCTGGCAGGAGATCGCGCCGATCTCCTTCATGGTCTTCTTGCCCTGATAGTACTCCTTAAACTGGTTCATGCCGGCGTTGGCAAGCAGCAGTGAAGGATCGTCGGGGACGAGGGACGAAGAAGGATAGAGCTTAAGACCGCGCTCCTCAAAGAAGTTGAGGAACTTGGAGCGAATCTCGGCCGTAGTCATTGACGGGTAGTCAGCACTCATAGAGGGAATCTCCTCGGTTTCACATCGAAACAGTTCAAACGTAACGATATTACCATCCCACCGCGCCTGTGCAAAAAAGAGGGCCGGCACAATGCCGGCCCTTCAGCGAAATTGCATGTTAGCGCGTATGAATGTTAACCCGAATTGCCCCACTAGTTGTCGTCATCGTCCATGGAGCCGTCGATGCCGGTTTTGGTATCGTCGTCCGAGTTGGAATCATCGTCTTTGGCGAAGGGGTTTTTGAAGAAACCCGTCGCATCGGGTTGCAGGCCCGAGAGCTTGATCCAGGGATTATCGAGCTCGGGCTTGGGCATAGCCTTGGCCTCGGGCGCAGTCTCGTTGCCGATGAGCTCGGACTCGTAGATGAAGGTGTCGTCGCCGAGCGCGTCGTAGGCGGCGACCGGGTTGCCATCGGCATCGCGGTACGGCGTACCCTTAAACACGGCGCCGTCATAGGCCACAAGCTGGCGGCCGGTCTCATTCTCGAAGTAGTACACGAAAATACCCTTGAGGGCCGCGCACAGCGGGATGGCAATAATCATGCCGATGGGCCCCATGAGCGCCGAACCAATAACGAGGGCCGTAAGGCTCATAATGGGATGCACCTGCACTGAGCTCTGCATGACCTTAGGCGAAATCACATTGTCGGTGACATTTTGTGCGACCATCGTCACGATGAGCGTCCATAACGCCAACATGGGGCTGAACATGAAACCGAGCACTGTGGCGATTGCTGCGCTCACCCAGGGACCGACGACCGGAACCAAATGCATGATGCCGGTAAAGATAGCCATGAGCGCCGCATACGGATGGCCGATGATCAGGAAGCCGATAAAGGCCAAGATGCCGCCGCAGATAGACGTTACGACCATGCCGCGCATGTAGCCACCAACCGAACGCGACAGAATGGCGACCATAAAGCGGTACGAGGTCTCCTTCTCCTGACCGATGATGGTGCAAATCTCGTGGTGCATGCGAGGGTAGTCGCAGGCCATCCAGTAGGCAAGCACCAGGCCCAGGAAGATAACGAACAGTTGCGATGCCGTATTGGTAATGAGCGGGAATACACCGCGACCGAGCTCGGCGGCAATCTGAGACACATACTTCGATGCGACGGTAACGAGTGATGACAGATTGTCGTCCAAGTACTCCTTAACCGGCGTGTTGTTGAGCGTCTTGGCATGCGAGATCATCTCATTGAGATCGCCACCCGCAACACGAAGCTGCTCGGGCAGGCGGCTCAGGACTTCCATGATCTGACCAAAGAGAATCGGCGACAAGATGCAAACGACACCGACGAGCACGGCAACAACAACAATAAGCGCGATAAGCGAACCGATGCCACGGCCGACGCCATGATGCTCGAGCCAATTGGTGATCGGGGACATCACAAAGGCAATGATGGAACCAACAGCGAGAAACTCGATAACCGGCGCCAGGATGCCCATAAGGTTAAAGATGACGGCGGCGATGACAATGCAGCCAACGATGGCCCAAATGCGCAACGTCAAAATACGGGTATCGCGCAGCGTGCGGTCGATTTGTTGGGGGTGCTCACTCATGAACGAACCATCACTCCGTCGGGATCGATCTTGTCCTGAATCTTCTTAAGAGTACGGCGCAGCAGGCGCGAGACCTGCACCTGCGAGATGCCCAGCTTCTTGGCGATCTCGATCTGGGTCATGCCCTTCACAAAGCGTAGCTCGATAACCTCGCGCTCGCGCGGCGAGAAATCGCGAATAGCTTCTTCGATCACTAGACGGTCATCGGTAAAGTCGAGCTCGTTGTCGTCGTCGGCGTAGCGGTCGAGAATCGAGGGGGCATCGTCGGAATCGGACGCGCCAGGAGCCTCGATGGGCACCGAGGTATATGCCGAAGACGATTCCATGGCCTCCAGCACCTCATCGACCGTCACGTCCAAGTACTCAGCGATTTCCTCAACCTTAGGCGAGCGCTGTAGCTCGTTGGTGAGCTTATCGGTAGCCTGATTGACCTTGGCCGAGAGCTCCTGCAAGCGACGGGGCACGCGCACGCTCCAGCCCTTGTCACGGAAGTGACGCTTGATCTCGCCCAAGATGGTAGGCGTGGCAAACGTGGTGAACTCGAGTCCGCGCTCAGGGTCAAAGCGGTCGATAGCCTTGAGCAGGCCCAAATAACCAACCTGCATCAGGTCGTCGAGCGGCTCGCCACGGTTCTTAAATTTGTTGGCAAGAAACCTTACCAGGTTCATATGGGACATGACGAGCTGTTCACGTGCGTCCGGATCACCGGTCTCTTTGTAGCGACGAAACAGCTCGCGGGTTTTCTCCTTGTCCCAAGCGGTCTTACCGCTCCGGGAACGTTCGGTCATATTAGATATCCGCCTTGAGGTCGAGGGAAAGCGTCAGGGGCGCCGCAGTCTTTTCGTAGGAATCGCACACGCTCGCTAAAATGAGCTCGGCATACACGGCAGCCTGGTCATCTTCATCGACAGTCGCCTGGTCGCCAAAGGTAAAGGTCATGCCCACGTGCGATTCGTCGACATCGAATTTGATCGAGATATCGTCGGAATCAACAGCCGTGCAGCCAAAGATGAAGGCCTCCTCGGCAGCCATGCGGATGTCCTCGATGCGATCGACGGACATGGAGCACAGCGCACCGACATTTGCCGCCGTCATGCGCACAAGGCGCGCCAGACGCGGGTCGCCGGCAACGGTCAGCGTAATGGGGCAAGTTGCTTCGCTACTCATCGCAGGACTCCTCGGAGGTCTCGGCGGGCGTGTAGGTGTAATACTGGGCTGCTTTAGTAGCAGGCTTCTGTGCATCATTGTCACCAGCAGCGACATCGTCCCCGGCTTCGCCAATCAGAACACGCTCGGTCGGCTGCTCGGCTTCTTCGGCAGCGGAAAGCTTGCGCTCGGCGTCGGCCGCGGGAGCCTTCACCTTGTTAAAGAGTTTCTGCACGGCACCGGCGGCGGAGTCGGTCACACTCGACACGGCATTGCTGGCCTCGGCCATGCTGCCGGTGACCTCGGAAATATCGCGGACAACCGCCTCGACTTCTACGAGGTTGGAGGTAAGGGCATCAACTGCCGTCTTGCTCGACTTAAGCAGCGGCTCCATCTGGGCAAGCGCCGGCGTAAGCTCATCGACAGCGCCATCGAGCTTTGCCACCACAGGCTGAGCCTCGGCGATGGTGTTGTTGAGGTCGTTCACGGTCTTATCGAGCGAGTCGACAACGTTGCGGGTCTTGCGTAGGGTAAGCGCGAGCTCAACGATAGCCCACACGCCGGCAATGGCAAGCACCAGCAGGGCGATTTGAATGGGACTCATACAAGCCTCCCGAAGGAATCGAAATACAGACGCTTTTAATGGTACCCCAAAGAAAGGGAAAGATACCCAGAGGGAATGTGCGAGGTGGCAACGACCTACTTGGGCGCGTTACCGCTACGGTCGCGCTCGCTTTGCTCCACGCGCCACTCTTCCCAGCCGCGGCCGGCAGGCTGCCAAAACGCACCGCGCTCCAGCCCCTCGGGCAAATAGCGCTGATCGACCCAGCCTTCGGGATAATCGTGCGGATACTTATACACACCGTATTCGTCGCTGCCCGGGCGATGGCGATCGCGCAGATAACTCGGCACCTCGCGAAGCCCACTAGAGTGGATATCGGCCAGCGCCGCATCGATCGAAGCCTCACACGCGTTGGATTTAGGCGCCAAGCACACATAGAGTGCAGCCTGAGCCAGGTTAATGCGGCACTCGGGATAGCCAATGACCTCGGCAGACTTAAACGCGGCATGTGCCACCAAAAGCGCCTGCGGGTCGGCGTTGCCGACGTCCTCAGAAGCATGAATCATAATGCGACGGGCGATAAACTTAGGATCCTCCCCTGCATCGATCATGCGCGCAAGCCAGTAGACCGTGGCATCGGGGTCGCTACCGCGCATGGACTTAATGAACGCACTGATGATGTCGTAGTGCATGTCGCCGTTTTTGTCATACGTAAAACCGCGACGCGGGTTGGCAATCTTTACGTCATCCACGGTGATGGGATAACGCTCCCCCGCCGCCGGCGCTGGCGTCCCTTCGGTATCGGGACGCGTGACGGCAATCTCGCTCGCCAGCTCAAGTGTCGTCAGGGCCGAGCGTGCATCACCCGCTGCCAGCGTGCAAATGGTCTTGACCGTATCATCATCGGCCGAGAATTTGCCGTTCAGGCCCTGAGGTGCCTCGAGCGCACGCTCGATAAGCATGGCGATATCCTCGTCCTTTAAATGCTCAAGCTCCACGACTCGACCACGTGAGAGCAGCGCCGAGTTGACCTCGAAGTACGGATTCTCCGTCGTAGCGCCAATCATAATGACGGTACGGTTCTCAACTGCATGTAGCAGGGCATCCTGCTGCGACTTAGAAAAGCGGTGAATCTCATCGATGAATAGAATGGTACGGCGGTCGTACGTATTCAGGCGCGTCTTGGCCTCGTCAATCACGCGACGCAAGTCCTTTACGGTGCCCGTCACGGCGCTGACCTCGACAAACTCGCTCTTTGTATGGTTGGCGATAATGTGGGCCAGCGTCGTCTTACCCGTACCGGCTGGCCCGTACAGAATCACGCTCGAAAGCACGTCGTGCTCGATCGCGGCACGCAACCATGAGCCCTTACCGACGGCCTTTTGCTGGCCCACGTACTCGTCGAGCGAATTGGGTCGCATGCGCACCGCGAGCGGCGCATTTTTAAAGGAACGCTCGCGCGTCGAGGCAGAAAAAAGGTCGTCCATAGCCATCCCGTGCATCAATCAAAAACGTTTTCAACTAACCAGTATACCGAAAGGATACGAACTACCGTTCGTTAATATAGGTACGATGCGGAAACTTTAGACCCGGGAACAGCTTGCTCGTCAGTTCGCAGAAATAACCGTCCGTCATGCTCGCAATGTAATCCACGACCGCCTGGTCCTTATCGTTCTGCCAGGCATAGGCGCGATCGTAGTAGGAAAGCTGCTGCTCGATGCGAGAAATGTGGTGTTTAAAGATATACGAGGACTCGTCACCTTCGTTTATATCCTGCAGGCAACGGTCGTAAAGCTTTTCGAAGGCTTCGCGCAGCTCCGCCTCGGAGTCGCCTTCGATACCGCCCTTGCTATAGATCTTCTCGTAGTTCTCGCGCTTGGCACGGCGGATCTCCTCAAACAGGTCCTCGCTCATCTCGATGCGCGGCTTACCATAGCTATGCTCAACGATATCGATGGAGGCATGCGTGAGGATCCAACTATTGTAGGCACCGCCCCGGCCATCATCAAAAGCGTCGGGCGAAAGCAGGCCCGCCGCGATCGCATCCTGACGGTCACGACCGACGTAGGCAAGGATATCCGAGATGCGGACCACACAGCCTTCGAGCGTCATGGGACGCAGGTGCTCAATAGCGCCATAGCCCGTGGCGATACAGTCCTCAACCGTCTGATCGAACTGGTCAAAGGAGCCCATGTCCGAGAGCTCAAACACACGCTGCTCGTACTCGCCGTTATGGCATAGCACGCCGTCGAGCGTCTGGAGCGACACGTTGCGGCCGTACAGCGCGTCGAGCACGCGGACCGACTGCACGTTATGGAAAAAATAACGCCCCGTACGCTCATGATAGATATCGTTGAGGAAGCGCTCGCCCGCATGGCCAAAAGGCGTGTGTCCCAAGTCGTGGCCCAGGCCAATCGCCTCGATCAAATCGCAGTTGAGCCCCAGGGCGCGACCGATATCGCGTGCAATGCGCGAGACAAGCTGCACATGCAGACCGCGGCGCGACAGGTCATCGTTACTGCGAAAGCTAAAGACCTGCGTTTTGCCTGCATAACGCGTGTACGCCGGAAGATGAAGAATCTTTTCGGTGTCGCGCATAAACGCCGGACGCATAAGCGTGCCTTTGTCGGCGGCGCGATCAATACGACGAATGACCTGGTAGCCGTTACAACGATACGGGTTGACATAGCCCGAAGCGCGATCGGCGGCAATGCGCTCGACAAGTTCGGGCGACAACGCCGAGGGAATACGGTCCATGCGCGCCTTAATGACGGCCGTTTCTTGATTAGTTGCCATGGCATGCTCCTTAAGAAGGATGCGCAATCGGTTACAAAGTGCAGCCCACAACCTCGATTATGGCAAAAATCGGCACCAAAAACGGGAGCAATGGCAGGGAGCGCGATTTTGTGATGACGCAGGAGAGGGCAAGGACCAGGAGCGCGACGGCAAATGCCACGATGCCACCCATAGGGTCGAGCGTGCAAAGCGCGAAGAGTGCTTTGGCGTCCCCCATGCCAATGCCCGAGGTTTGGCGAAAACGACGCCAGAGGGACTCAGTCAGAACAAGGGCAAGGTAGACGATGACCGCAAGACCGGCATGGTCAAGCGCCGTGTTAACGCCTTTGTCGAGCCAAACGCCCACTAACGCCGTCACCGCACACGCACCGGCAAGCTCATTGGGAAAACGTCGCTGACGGGCATCAATCGCCGCGCCGGCAAAGATGCAAATCCAAAACGGGATATAAAACATCGAGTACCTCCTCGAGCTGCATCGCAAAAGCAAAAACCACCACAAAGGTGCCTGTCCCCTTTGCGGTGGTTTTGGTGGTGGTTATTTGGCGCCTTGCATGACCTCGTCGAGGGTGACGTTTACGGCATGCTGGGTAGGAACCCAGTCGACCTTCAGGAACAGCGCGGCCACCGTGATGGGGATATAGCTGAACATAAAGATCGGGAAGGTAAACAGGTTAGTCACCAGACGCCACTTTTGCGCGCAGTGAATGTGCTTGTACTCAAAGATAGTCGTGAGCAGCGCCAGGATAAAGAAGGTCTGATACATCATGGCGAAGGTCATAATGAGCGAAGCGGCGCACGCCTGCATCTCGACTTCGGTAGCCAAGAAACCATGCGAAAGGCCACCCACAATCAAGAACGTCGCATTAGCGAGCATCGAGATCAGGGACAGCAGCATGCCCGGTGCGATGGTCATAAACATGTCATATGCGGCAAAGCGATGATAGCGGAACGTCGACTTGACCAGATGCTTGCCGTAGGTAAAGAACACCTGGTAAAAGCCCTTGGTCCAGCGCATACGCTGCTTCCAGGATGCCTTGAACGTCACGGGTTGCTCGTCAAAGAACTCCGCCGGCGCATAGCCAATGCGAATACCGTGAATAGCGCAGAACGTAGTGAACTGAATGTCCTCGGTCAGCGTGTGGAACTGCCAGCCGTGCATGCCCTCAATAACACTGGCGGAGATGAGGTAGCCCGAACCCGAGACGGCGCAAGACGTCTTACAGATATTACGCGCGTTGTTGAGAAAGCGCGCCTCGCGCAGGTACCAAGTAGCATTAGCTGCCGAGATCCACGAGCTGCCAAAATTCTTGGAGTTGCGATAGCTCGTGACCACATGGAATCCCTGGTCAAAGGCATCGTTCATCTTGGACACGTAATCGCGGGAGATAACGTTATCGGCATCGAAGATAAAGTAGCCTTCAAACGTGTCGGGATACTCGTTAAGGATGCGGTCGAAGCCAAAGTCCATGACCCAGCTCTTACCCTTACGGGCAAGATCATTGCGCTCGTAAACAATGGCACCTGCCTCGCGCGCGAGCTGTGCGGTGTTGTCGGTGCAGGCGTCGGCAACCACGAAGACCTCGATAAGCTCGGACGGATAATCCTGGTCCTTGATGGAGCGAACAAGGTTGGCGATCACGGCCTCCTCGTTATGCGCCGCGATAAAGAAAGCATAACGATGGAGTTTTTTGGCCTTGGGAGGCGCGACCTCGCCACGAAGAGCGCCAATGACAAAGAAGACCACCTGGTACAGAAAGCAGACCGTGAGCAGCGTGACGACAATCTGGTTGAAGATCACGATGGGTGTGTTGGTTTGTAAAAAGGCGAGCATGCAGGCTCCCAGCAACGCGTAACGTAAACAATCGTATATCTTACCGCAGGCTTACCGAGTTCAAGAAACCACCTAATACTGGCTAGGCTTCGAGCAGACCGAGCTGAGAGACGATTTCGTCACCGGCGGCAGTGCGACCGAGCGAGCGCGGAGCCAGATCGTCAAGAACCGCAGCGAGATCCCAGGGCAACTCGTCGCGGCACTCAATGCGCTCCCCCGTCACGGGATGGTCGAACGCCACGCGCCAGGAATGAAGGAACTGCCTGGTCAGACCCTGATCGGCACGCGCATCGCACTTGCCGTAGAGCGGATCGCCCACGCAGGCGTGGTTGATATGGCGCATGTGCACACGAATCTGGTGCGTTCTGCCGGTAAACAGGTGGCACTCGACAAGCGTGTAGCCGTCGTCGAAACGCGTGGAATCAAAGCGCTCGAGCACCTTGAAGGTCGTAATGGCCTGACGGGCAAAGGGGTCGTCCGAAACCGCCATCTTGACGCGGTCGCGCGTGGAACGGGCAATACCGGTATTGATGGTGCCCTCGTCCATGGCGATGTGCCCGTGGACAAGCGTGATATAGCGACGATCGAGCGTGCGCGTGCGGATAAGATTTTGAAGCGCGCGCTGGGTGTCGTCGTCTTTTGCCGCGAGCATAAGGCCCGAGGTATCGCGATCCAGGCGATGCACGATGCCGGGTCGGTCCTCACCCTGCACGGTGCCCAGATGGTCGATACCGCAGTGATAGACCAGGGCATTCGCGAGCGTACCGCTCTCATGACCATGCGCAGGATGGCACACCAGGCCGCGCTGCTTGGAGAGCACAATGAGATAATCGTCCTCATAGCGAATGTCGAGCGGGATGGCCTCGGGAATCACATCGGTGGGATCGTGCGGCTCGGGCAGGTCGACCGAGATGCGGTCACCGGCGCGTACGGCATACTTTTTTGACAGACAGGTCTCGCCGTTCACGATTACGGCGCCGCCCTCAATCAGATGCGCGCAGGCAGAGCGCGTGGGGCAGCCGTCGTTGGCACCCAGAAAGGCGTCGAGACGCTGGCCAGAGCAATCGTCGGCAACAAGAATATGGATGTCGGCCATTAACGCTCATTCCTTTCGCGAATCTTGCGGGCACGCTCCCCACGCTGCTGGGCCTTGCGCTTAGCGCGGGCCTCGTCACGGGCGTTAAGCTCGGCGGTCGCATCGACCTCACGGGCAGCGGGGCTCAAGAACATGTAACCGAAGAGGGCGAGCACGACGCCCAAGGTAATGCCGATATCGGCCACATTAAAGACGGGGAAGTCGACGAAGGTGGTGGCAATAAAATCGGTCACGAAGCCAAAGGCCAAACGATCGATAGCGTTGCCGATAGCACCGCCCGCAACCATCGCCATGCCCACAACCTCAAGATGGGCGAGCTGGGGTGCACGAACGAGGTACACGGCAATAGCGATAATGACCGCCAACGCCAGCACGGCAAACGCGATGCCATGCCCCTCGCCCATACTAAAGGCAGCACCGATATTGCGGACAAACATAAAGTCGATGACACCGGGGATGAAAGTAACATGCAAAGCTTCGCCCACGGCACGAACCTCAAGCTTGGTCAGCTGGTCAACAAGCAGCACAACGAGCGCTACCCCACCAGCAACACCCAACCGCCAACGCAAAGGCGGCGTCATTTCCCCAGCACGACCCAAAGAAATCCCCTACCCTCAAGATCATCGAATTACGTTTAATACAAAGAACTATCTTATATTGCCATACGCAGAACGCACGACATATCCACCAACGCAAGCGAAATAACCAGCTAAAAACGAAAGCGACATTCCGAATAACGGAATGTCGCTTAATAGCTTTCGACTAAAAACGCAAGTCGAAAGAAAGCCTCTAGCTCCAGCAATGGAAACGCCGCGTTATCGTCACCAACAGCGAAAACGTCCCTAAGCGAGCAAGGTGACGTGAAAGAGGAGGGAAGCGTACTTTGGTACGCGACCGACGATTGAACGTCAGATTGCCGCTTAGGGACGTTTGCAGCGTCGGTAGGTTACGGCGTTCTACGAACGCCGTAACCTACAAAGCATCGGCGCAGCGCTTGCAAATATGAGCGTGGCCGTTGTACTCGCCGACGGTGGTGCGATAGTTCCAGCAACGGTCGCAGCACTCGCCCTCGGCTGCCTCGATGGCAACGGAGAGCTCCTCGCCCTGGGTCAGCTCAACATCGGAGACGATGTAGAACTCGGCCAGGTCGACGGCCTTATCACCGGTCAGCAGCGCGTACATCTCGGCGGGAACGACCGCCTTGACGCGGACCTGCTGGCTCTTAGTGAAGGTGCCGGCAGAACGGGCATCCTCAAGGGCCTTGGTCACGGCGCTACGGAGCTCGAGCGAAGCCTCGAGCACACCCTCGAACTCATTGGCCTCGTCGACCGTGATGGGAGACTTGTACCAATCGAGCAGCGCGGCGTACTTCTGGTGATCGACGCAGCCAGCAGGCGCATAGGCCATGGCCTCGTCGACCGTGTAGGACAGGATCGGCTGAAGGTCGCGCATGAGCATCGAGAAGAGCTCGGCCAGCACGGTCTGGGCGCTGCGGCGCTCGAGCGAGCCGGGCTTCTCGCAGTACAGACGGTCCTTCAGGGCGTCGAGATACACGTTGGAGAGCTCGGTAACCACGAAGTCGTAGAGCGCACGGTAGGCGCGCGGGAACTCGTAGCTGGCGTAGGCATCGTCGACCTCGGCCTGAACCTGGGTCAGACGGGCAACCATGAGCTTGTCGAGCGGCAGCAAGTCGGCAAAGGCGACGCCGTCGGTCTCGGGCTCAAACTGACCCTCGAGCTCGGAGAGCAAGAAGCGCAGCGTGTTGCGGAAACGACGGTAGGCATCGGACGTACGAGCGAGAATCTCGTGGTCGATGGAGACGTCAGAGCTGGTGTCGACGGAGGCAACCCACAGACGGATGATGTCAGCGCCCATCTCGTCGCAGACCTTATTGGGGTCGATGACATTGCCGAGCGACTTGGACATCTTGCGGCCCTGGCCATCGAGTGTGAAGCCCTGCGAGACGACCGCCTTGTACGGAGCATGGCCGTTGGCACCCACCGAGGTGAGCAGCGAACTCTGAAACCAACCGCGGTGCTGGTCGGAGCCCTCGAGATACACATCCGCCGGATACTCCAGCTCGGGACGGTACTCGCAGACGGCCTTCCAGGAGACGCCGGAATCCCACCACACGTCGAGGATGTCCTTATCGGCCTTGAGGTGATGGCCGCCGCACTTGGGGCAGACGCAGGCCTCGCCCAGGTAACTCTCGGGAGCGTCGGTGAACCAGGCGTCAGAGCCCTTCTCGTGGAAGAGCTTGATGACGGCGTCGAGCGTGGCGTCGTTCATGACCTTCTCGCCGCAGTCGGCGCAGGTGTAGCTGGGGATGGGCACGCCCCAGTTGCGCTGGCGGCTGATGCACCAGTCGGGGCGCTGCTCGACCATGGCGCCAATGCGGTTGGCGGCATGGGCCGGATACCACTTGACGTTCTCGCGGACCTCCTTGCCAGCCTGCTCGCGCAAACCGGTCTTGTCCATCGAGACGAACCACTGGTCGGTAGCACGGAAGAGCACCGGGTGCTTGCAGCGCCAGCAGTGCGGATAGCTGTGCGTGATCTTTTTCTCGAGGACCAGGGTGCCGCGCTCGCGCAGGAACTCGATGATGTGCGGGTTGGCCTCGTCGGTATCCATGCCGCTGAAGGGGCCACCGGTACCAAACTCCTCGCCGGTGTAGAACTTGCCGTCATCATCGACCGGCATGCAAATGTCGGTGATACCCTCCTTGAGGCAGGCAAAGTAGTCGTCGACGCCGTGGCCGGGCGAGTTGTGGACGATACCGGTACCGTCATCGACGCCGACGTAATCGGCCAGCAGCGCCACGCCCTCGACACCGTCAAAGATCGGCTGCTTGTAGTGGATATGATGGAAGGTCTCGGCGGGAACCACATAGGGCTTGCCGTCGACCATGACCGGGGTGTACTCCCAGCCAAACTCCTCGCAGCACTTGGGAGCCAGGTCCTCGAGCATGACCTCGGCGCGGCCGTCGTGCTCAACGGCGACGTAGGCGGCGCCGGGCTTGAGGGAAACTGCCTGGTCGGAGGGGATGGTCCACGGGGTGGTCGTCCAGATGATGAAGTCGACCGGGCCGTCGAAGTCCTCGAGGCCGGCGGGCTTGGAGGTCATCTCGAAGCGCACGAAAATGGACGGGCTCGTCTCGTCGGAGTACTCGATCTCGGCCTCGGCCAGCGCGGTGTGGCAGTGCTTGCACCAGTGAACCGGCTTGTGGCCGCGATAGATCATGCCCTTATCGAACATGGCCTTAAAGACCTCGATATCAGCGGCGTCATGCTGGTGATAGAGCGTCAGATACGGATTGTCCCAATCACCGAGCACGCCCAGGCGACGGAAGCCGGCCTTCTGCAGCTCGATGTTCTCGACAGCGAACTTGTTGCACAGCTCGCGAATCTTGGCAGTGGAAGTCTGGTTGAACTTCTCGGTGCCGAGCTTCTCCTCGACCTTATGCTCAATCGGCTGACCGTGGCAGTCCCAACCGGGGACATAGGGAACTTCGCAGCCCTGCATCATCCAGTAACGGTTGATCATGTCCTTAGAGATCTTGTTCATGGCGTGGCCGATGTGGATCGGGCCGTTGGCGTACGGAGGGCCGTCGTGCAGCAC
Source organism: uncultured Collinsella sp. (assembly GCA_958429225.1). Lineage (GTDB taxonomy): Bacteria > Actinomycetota > Coriobacteriia > Coriobacteriales > Coriobacteriaceae > Collinsella. The sequence goes on along the minus strand of CAUAJB010000001.1, from coordinate 2,155 downwards.
GAACTTCTTGTGACCCGCGTTCTTCTTTAGAACTTGCTCGTAGACCTTGTTGTCCTGCCAGTCCTTAAGTCGCTTGGGCTCGGACTTGGAAAGACCGGCACGCATGGGAAATCCGGTTTTGGGCAGATTCATCGTCTGCTTGTACTCGTTTGCCACGGTACCCCTTTCTTGTCATGGGCGCGCACGCCCTCTGGGCACCAAAAAAGCGCCCGTCCCTACAAGCTGGGACGAAGCGCCACAAAACGGGCAGTCTGCCCGTAAAAGCTCTTCGCTTAACCACCCAGCTTAGATGCCCTCGCTCGCGTCGCCGCGCGCTCGCATCCGTTACTCGGCTGGTCTGTATCGACGACCATCTCGGCGATGTCTACTAAGACGAACCTGCGCGGCACGTCCGTTGGGACCGCAGCTCCGGGGTGATTTTCATCGGTCGCATGCACGGGTTCTCAGCGCTTCCCGCTCTCTGTAGCATGCGGACGGCCGACTACTCGTCCCCATCAACGCTTATGCGGAGTATGCTAGCACGTTCCGCGCCGGCGAAAAACCCTCAACACTGGTTTTATACGTTCGAAATTTCTCGCGGCTGTGGACCTTCTCTTGGAGCAAAATACCTGAAAGCACTTTATCGAACGAAAGAAGGTTGCTATGCGCACGATTGGAATGAGCGACTACACCGTTGGCGAGGATTGCTTTGACGAGCTGCCCGGCGCGCTGGCCGAGTACGGCGCGAAGAAGGTCGCGATCATCGGTGGCAAGCGGGCACTGGTCGCAGCACTTCCCGGTATCGAAGCTGCGCTGGCGGGTACCGACGTCGAAATTCTCGAGACGCGCGTCTACGGCACCAACAGTACGCGTGCCAATATCGCCAAGGTCGTGAATTCCCCTGCCTGCCAGGAAGCTGACGTGCTTATCGCATGCGGCGGCGGCAAGGCACTCGACACCGTGAAGACCGCAGCTATCGAGCTCAAGAAGATCGTCTTTACCGTGCCGACGATCTGCTCCAACTGCTCGGCCGCGACAGCCATTGCCGTTGTCTACAACGACGATGGCTCGCTCGAAGGCTATTCGTACCCCAACCGCCCCGCGCACATCTTCATCAACCCCAAGATCATCGCCGAGGCACCGGCAGAGTACTTCTGGGCCGGCGTAGGCGATTCCCTGTCCAAGCAGCCCGAGGTCGAGTACGCCACGAGCGCCGGTAATTTGGAGCACACCGCCGGTCTTGGCCTGGCACTCGCCCACACCTGCTCCGAGCCGCTGTTTACCTATGGTGTGCAGGGTCTTGAGGATGTGCGCCAGAATCTGTCGAGCGAGGCCGTCAAGCAGATCGCGCTCGACATCGTTGTCAACACGGGCTATGTCTCGAACCTGACCAACCAGAACGATTATTACTACAACTCGAGCGTGGCGCACGCGTTCTACAATGCGACGTGCAGCATTCCTCGCGAGGGAACCTATCTGCACGGCGAGGTCGTGAGCCTGGGCGTGCTCGTGCTGTTTGCCTATACGGGCGATACCGAGAACCTTGAGCGCTACGCCGCCTTTAACAAGCAGATGGGCCTGCCCGTGACGCTTGAGCAGGTCGGGCTTTCCGAGGCCGATATCCCTGCCCTGTGCGAATACGCGCACGCCACCAACGAGTGGAAGCAGGGAAACCCCGAGCCCTTCACCGACGAAAAATTCGCCGCCGCCATCAAGGCTGCCAACGCCTACGGCCACACCCTCTAGCTCTAACCCAAAACCACCACAAGGGAGCAGTACCTTTGTGGTGGTTTTTTATTGCACCACCATTCAGTTCGTACCTGAACCCGGTTCTTTACGAGAAAGGGTTCAGGTACGTTTTTTATCGTAAATTCTGCGGAAGGACTACTCGGAACGGTAAACAGGAACGAACAAAGGCAGGACATCATCGTGGTGATGGTATCCTGCCTTTTGTTTTGCGGGATCAAGTTCGCTTTGTGCGAACTTGATCGCCACCTATATGGCGCATTGATGGCAATTGCTACGTACGTGCGTACCGGGAGCCTGTACACCTCTGGCAAGGCGTAACACCCTAGACTTTGTTCCAAAGTCCGTGTGCTAAAGGGGCAGGCCCCTTTGAATTCCTGACGCTCCTATTTGGCAAGGTGTTTTTTAGAATCCATTTTGCGCTCGGCCT